>JAHLWE010000031.1 GCA_019058135.1 Promethearchaeota archaeon
AAAAAAAAGATCCAAAAATGGAAATTTAATTTTTTTTAAATCAATCTATTTAAAAGTATTAAAACAATTTAAAGGTTTATTTCAAGTAAAATATTTCGAGATTATCATATTTCTTTATTCTCATTATTAATTAGACTTATTTTCTGAATAATTTTATTCATAATTGGATTTGTTATTATTTTCCTCTACTTTCTTATTTTTCAATATAATTATTCTCATTTTTAAATGATTTCATTTTAAAAATATAATTTTTAAAATTACATCCGTGGTTTTCAGCCAGGCTTCTGCCTCGGCTTTCTACTCAAGCACAAATGGATCGGTGGGACGAATTCTCGGCGTGAGGGGGTAGAGGTCACATACTATTGAAAACTTAAATTCAATTTAATCCCGGGAACAGCTTGAAATTCAACCCAACAGATTCCCTCAAAATAGTTAACTCTTTCCGTAACATAATGGACCTCTTTGTTGGGAGAAGTGACTTTTAAATTTTTTCTAGAAGTAAATTCAATCTTGATGGTAATGTTTGAAGATTTCCATCTGGTATCCCATTTATTTATTTTAATTTCGATTAATGAATTTGTCAAAGTAGCGAAATAAGAGTTTCTTTCGATGTATAGCCTACACGCAAGATCTATGGGAGAGCACCACCAAATTTTCTCTCCATATTCATCTATTAATGCATTGATTACATTGCAAAATACATCGAAATTATCGCTTTCAGCCATTTCCCAAAAATGATCAAAGAAATTATAAATCTCTACTTTTCCTTCTATAAAATCTTGTATCTTACTCTTGTTATGATAAAAGTATATCAGAAGAATGGTAGGAATTCCTAAAAACTCGTTTCCGTCCATTAAATTATTCCACTTTTCGTGATAATCAGGGGTGAACTGAAAAAATCCCAGAAAGTTCAAATCTCGAAGGGCTCTTAGAGCTTCTGACGTATATTTGTGTCCAGGAAATCTCATTAACAAGATTTCGTTATTGTTCAATCCTATATTCGCATATGCTTGTCTCGCTTTATTCAACCGTTCATAACAATATTCATATTTCAGGGCTTGGGGGTCGTAAATTGGATTAAATTCGTGGTCTGTACGAGATCCATTTGGAGGGCGATGATAGTAACCGTGATTCCCTAATGTGATCCACTCATAATTTTCACCTAATTGAAGTAATTTCCATAAACTTCGGCCGTTTATCTCATTGGTGTATGATTCGTCAACAGTTTCAATATTTTGTTTATTATCATCATAAATGAGAAGATTGTACGGGACAGTTTGTAAAATGACTTGGATTTGTGGATATTTCTCGTGAAATATATTTATTAAAAAGTCTAAATCAGACAATTTAGAAGTGGCTACAATATCATCAGGGGAATAGAATACTGCGATCTCCTTTTTAATTGGGAATTTCATAATTTTTACATTCTTTATTGAATCTTCAAAATGAACACATAATATGGAGAGGAAGCAAAAACTAGAGAGAATTAGAAGGATTAATCCAATTGTTGCTTTGATCTTCACTTAACTCACCATACTTGGGAAATAGGTATTTTTTACCAATAATCTAGCCGTTTGGGTATCTATTGATATTTGGGACAAATTGCACCTCGGAGGTGTGCCGCCACTCGGCGACATCAATATTTATATGAATATTACATCTCAATTTTTTACTAGATTTTCTTTTTTTGCTTCTGCAATACCACCAGCACCTTCTTAATAAATAAAACTAAAGTTAGCTCCAAATTCTTTTCCATTTCCTAATAATCTAATAAAATCTCCAACGCTTTCTCCTCCTAATACTATAATGATATCTCTAATCCATGAATTTGTTAAGGTTTTAATCACTTTATAAATCATTGGTTCATTATAAACCGCCAATAAATGCTTATTAGTAACATTTGTTAATGAAGACATTCGAGATCCAGTTCCACCAGCTGATATTACTCCTTTAATTTTTTTTACTATTTTTACTTTATCTTCTAACAATTGCTGTTTATTTATAAATAATATATAAAGAAAATTATTTAAAAATTAGATAGAAACTAATTAATTATAAAGATTTAGAAAAAAATGAATAATTGTACGACTATAAGTTAAGGATTTTGAGTATTTGACTGTTCTGATTATCATAATAAATTTTTAATTTACTAATTTTGCTTAAACTTATTGCATCCTTTTTATTTTTAACTAACGTGATAACTTTTACTACTGAAGAATCTTGTAATCTATTTTCATTTTCGATAATATATTGTTGAAATACTATGGGAAATAAATTAGGAAATTGGTCAAAAAGAAATTTTAATTCATTTACTCCCAAATCTTTCATTAAAATATTCGGTTTTTCTGCCTTTTCTAAAAAATTTTGAACAATTTTTAAATTTAATATATTTTCCAGATTTTTTCACATATTAATTTCAATTTTAATAATATAAAAAGGAAAAGAATATTTTAAAATAATTTTTATTTTAAGTTTAAAGATTTTCGTTGGAGTTCTATTATTTTTATTATTCCCTTTTTCCCCAGATTTAATAGATCTAGTAATTGTTGATGATCAAATGGATTTTTTTCTGCTGTTCCTTGAACCTCAATAAACTTCTCTTGTTCATTCATTATAATATTCATATCTACATCTACTCTTGAATCTTCTTCGTAATTTAGATCTAATATTGGATTTCCATCTCTCATTCCTACAGATATCGCAGCAGTAATTAGGTAATCGGGGAATTTCTGAATTAAACCTTCGTTATGTAAGTATCTTATTGAATCAAACACTGCAACAAATCCTCCGGTTATAGATGCACATCTTGTCCCTCCATCTGCTTGGATTACATCGCAATCCACTTTTATTGTTCTTTCTCCCAATTGTCTTAAATTAAAAGCCGCTCTTATACTTCTTCCAATTATTCTTTGGATTTCAATAGTTCTTCCTCTTAAAAATCCTCTTCTACTTTCTCGATTATTTCTGATTTGTGTTGCTCTCGGAAGCATATTATACTCGGCAGTTATCCAGCCAGAACCCGAATCTTGTAAAAATCTTGGGACAGATTCATCAATTGAAGCTGTTATTACTACTTTAGTATTTCCTTGGGAGATTAAAACTGATCCTTCTGGATACATTAGGTAATTACGCTCTATTTGTAGTTTTCGTAGGTCATCATTTTTTCTTCCATCAATTCGTTTATCTAATAGTGTCATTTAACATTACCAGAAATGTTCAATTATGTTTTATAAATAACTCTAATCTTATAATATTTTACATATTAACAAACATATAATGGGTAGTAATGCGTTAATTAATTGGAAAATTTGATTGAGTGTAAATTTATGTATATAATTAAATGTTTATTTATTATCAAAAGATTTTGGAACAAAAGATCCTAAAATTTTATACCAGACTGTGATATCTTTCATTTTATTAAGAACTGATTTTATTATTTTGTCGTTTTTGTGACCTTCAAAATCCATTAAAAAAATATATTCCCAGAGTCCTTGTCGTCTTGGTCTCGATTCTATTTTCAATAGATTTATATTTTCTTCGGCAAATATTCTTAAAACATTATATAATGCACCTGGGACATGTTTTGTTACAAAGACAATTGATGTTTTATAGATATCTGCTGATTCTTTACTTTCTTTTTTAGAAATTACTAAAAATCTTGTATAATTAGACGGATTATCTTCTATTCCTCTAGCAACTATTTCTAAATTATTTAGATTTGCTGCAATCTCGCTTCCAATTGCAACATTTCTATTATCGCCTAGATTCACAATTTTTTTTACAGCTTGTGCTGTGGAATTTGTTTTAATGATTTCTGCATTAGGAATATTACTTCTAAGCCAATTTTTAGTTTGAGATATTGCTTGTGGGTGTGAATAGACAGCATTGATTTTATTTATTTGAGTATCTTCAAAGCCTATTAAGTTTTGAATTATCCTAATCTCGAATTCACTATAAATCTTTAAATTTTTTTCAATTAATAAATCTACAGTTTCTCTTACAGTCCCTTGGAGACTATTCTCAATTGGAATGACTCCATAATCCACTTTTTCAGTTTCTATTTCTTTAAATATATCAACAATAGTATAGGCTTCAATTAATTCAGTTCCAGATTTAGGAAAAAATGTTAAGGTTGCCTTATGAGCATGAGTTCCTTCTGGGCCTAAATAGCTCACTTTTATTGTTTGTCCTTGAACTTCCTTACAAGCACTGATGATTTCTTTCCAAATTGTTATTATGTTTGTCCTTAATAATAAAGTTTTTTCTTGAACATTCTTAATTACTGTTTTTTCTCTTTCGGGCTGATAAATATTTATTCCCAATTTTTCCTTTTTTTCACCGATTAATTTTGAAATTTCAGCCCTTTTTTCTAATAATTCAACGATTTTCTCGTCCAGTTCATCAATTAAGGCTCTTAATTTTTTCAAATCTTCCATTATTATTCCTTTTTATTATATTAATTGCTTTCCTAGAAATTTATTTATATCCATTTCTAAAGCTGCGATAGGAAATTCTAAATTAAAATTTAGAATTACTTCAGGGTTTATTTCCCCAATTATACCAATGGATTCACTATTATATGATATCTTTCCGACTCTTCCTTCAATATAAGTTGGACTAGTTGTTGGCATGACTTTGATTTTTTCATTAATTCCAAGTGAAATGGTTAAATGATCTAATAAACTCCTAATCTCTGTGAAATTGGAGTTCTCATGGTATGTAACAGCCGCTAGATGTAATTCTTGTCTTGCACCAGTTTCTGTAGATAAATCAAGTTCAATTATTTCTCCAACTTCAAATATTTTAATTGGTTTTTCCTCAGATCTATTATAGAGTAAATTTTCCATAAGTCCAGGAAGTAATTGTGTTCGAGTAGTATCAAGTTCTTTTGATTTTGGGTTTAAAATTTGTATATGGTCTTTTAAGACATATTCTCTTTTCATAAAATTATAATGTCTTTCAGAATTTGTAAGCATAAAATTTACAACTTCTAAATTTTGTGCTCCAATCATTATTTTTCTAATCAAATTGCATAGTTCTTGAAATGGATGAAACTCACCAATACAACCTTCTCGAGTAGTTGTTGGTAGATTGAAATAACCATACCCTATAGCACACTCCTCTACAAAATCTACAGCATGCATAATATCCACTCTGTATGCTGGAACCCAGATGTCAACCATACCCTTTTCTTTCGAAGGTTTAGCATTAAATCGTACTTTTTGAAAACATTTAATCATTTCTGTTTCGCTTAGATTAACTCCTATATAATCATTAATGTATTTTTTTGATACTATCCACTTAATTAAATTTAAATCGGGCGTTATAATTTGCCTTCCATCTTCATTATAATTTACTTTAACACTTTCTATTTTTGCGCCCATATCTGCTAAAGTTGTAGAAAGAATGTTTAGTGTATAATTTATCGCTCTAAAATCAGTTCCTGTTATATCAATAAATAAATTTTTTGTATCATCAGTTACCATTGTAAGAATCCCATTAATTATCGGAGGAAAAGATATAACTTCTTTATTCTTATCGAATATTATTGGAAATACTTCTTTACCTTCCAAGATATGTGCATATTTGATTCCTTTTGGATGCTCCTCTAAAATTTCAGCTAGAGTTAATTCAAACCGTTCTAATTGTAATGCACGAAATTTACAACTATCGGGTTTGATTGCTGTGTAAAGGTATGGCGGAACAATTTTATCTAAATCGTGCACACCTATTGCAACTTTTTTCCTATCTCTACCAAGAGCCCAATGCAAGTCTTCTTGAATATTCATTAAAGTTGCAACTTCGTCCTCATCTAAATCAATATCTCTGATGATTCCTCCCACTATATAGGGTCGAACTTTATTAACTATTGGATCTACATTGATTTCTAATGATCCCGGATTAACTTTATATGTTGGAGCTCCCAATTCTAATTCATAATATCCCTTTAAAGTTCTGACGATACCTTCTGGACTGGAAAAATCAGGTCTGTTTGGGCTATATTCCACTTTTATTTTATTTTCTTTCTCATCTATGGATTCTAAATCTAAGCCAATCCATTGAAGATCATACTCAAGATCTTTTATATTTAATTTTTTGCCGACTAATCTTTCCAATCTTTCTACTTTCAATTCAAGTGTTGGCATTTTGATCCCTCCTTTTAATAGGATACCTCCCTTAACCATTTTAATGGATTTCTATATAGATCTCTAATATCTTCCCGCCCATATTTTAACATCGCTAATCTTTCTAAACCTAAACCCCATGCCAAAACTCTTGTTGGATCTTTAATTCCCCACGGATAAGTGACTTCGGGCCTGAATATACCTGAACCTCCCAATTCAAGCCATTCACCCAATTTTTCAGAATGCACTGCAATTTCTAAACTAGGTTCAGTATAAGGGAAGAAACTAGGACGTGTGATTATTTTAGGAAAACCCATTTTTCGATAAAACTCTGTCAATAATCCTCTTAAATCACATAATGTTACATTCTCATCAATTACAATTCCTTCAATTTGCATAAATTCAGCAAGATGGGAATGATCTAATCTTTCATTTCTGAAAACCTTATCAATTGAAAATACTTTTACTGGTGGTTTTTCATTTTCTCGATAAAATTGAGCTAGTCTTCTACAAGTCGTTGCTGTTGTATGTGTTCTTAGAACCACTTTTTTTGCAATATCATAACTCCAATCATATCCCCATCCTATTGAACCACAATCTCCTCCATTTTCATGTGTCGCTTTTACCGCCTCAACTCGCTCTCTTTCAGGCAATTTAGATTGTTTAGGGTTATTAAGATAAAAAGTATCTTGCATTTCTCTTGCTGGATGATCTTGAGGTTGAAATAATGCATCAAAATTGAAAAAAGCAGATTCAACTATAGGTCCTTTTATTTCAGTAAATCCCATTGAAAGAAAAATTTCTCTAATTTCATTTATTATATTTATTAACGGGTGGATCTTTCCCGCATGAATTCTGGGACCTGAAATCGAAACATTAAAAGGTTTTAAATTAATAGTTTTCCATTCTCCAGAAATAAGCATCTCCGAAGTAATCTTACTTACTTCTTTTAATATTTCAATTTTCCGCACATCTATTTTTTTACCTTCTGGAGTTAAGAAAATTAATCTTTGAGTCCTCTTTTCTCGACGGATTAAATTTCTTTTATTTAGAATCTCAATTAATCCTACTTCTTCCTTAGATAATTTACTTTTATCATAAAAAGGTTTTTTTTCAAATGTTTTAAGAAAAACTTCCAATTCTGTATTTGGGAAATCATCTGCAACCAAAAACACTTTATTTTCACCTGTTGCTTTGCTAGTAGCAATCCATTTATTCCGTCTTAAGTTTTGAATCGCTCTATAAAAAGATTTATCAGTTAATTCCGATTTGTCTTTTAAATCTGCTATAGATATTTCCTTAATTTTATTTTTAACTAAGTAATTTATTAGTTGTCTACTTGGAAGTCCTTTTTTGAGATAATTAAGTCCTTCATCAGTTAAATATAGATAATCAAGATATTTCTCTTTAAAACCTCCCAAATTCCCCTTATCTAAGTCATTTACGGCGGACATTAGAACAATATAGTCTAATTTAAGTTCTTTTGCTAATTCTGATGCATCACATTCTATATCTTTTTCTTGAAGTATTTTTAAAATTTCTAAGACATTTTGTTTTAATTTAATTCCCAATTACAAAACCTTATTATATTTATTTTTTTTCCTATATTTTTTTTAAATCTTTGATTTATTTAAATCTTTTGGAGAATATCTCTATAATATTTAACTAAAATGCCATAAACTTAAATTAGATTATAAAAACACCTCTTTACGTTAAAATTTTTCACTAAAGAAAATTTTAGCTAATAACTTTCATTTCAAAACTCCCAAGAGAACTTATCAAAACAAGTCTCTTGGGTTAAATAACGAATAAAGAGGCTAGACTAAAAATTACTCCCATTTCATGTAATGCTAAATAATCGTAACCCTTCTGAGTAATCTTTTTTCAACTATAAATTTCTTAATATTTTAAATCTAGCCTATTTAAAATTTAAAATAACATATAATTTTTAAAATTACTTTTATTAAAGATTTTTTCTGATATTTGTAGAACTAATTTTTTTACCATTTTTGTCTTTGAGTAATGATATGATTATAAATATTAGAGGTTTCATACCCTTTTCTTCTCTAATCTCATTTATTTTAATTGCATTGGGAAGTGTCTCTAAACTAAATACTAATGCTTCATAATCCTCCTCTTCAATTGGAGGACCATAAGAATCATTCAATTCTATAATTTCAAGCCGGCTTAATTCAGTGAACGATTGAACAAAATTTTCAATATTTTGTTTTCTAGTTAAATAATCTTGAATTATTTCTTTATACTGCTTCTTTTGATTCATTTTTTCGGTAGTTAAACCAATTACCAGCTTTTCTGAAACTTTAAGGGCAGTACTTATTAAATATTTATGTCCTTCATGTAAATGATCGAAACAACCCCCCATCCCTGCTAGCTTGAACATACTTTTTCAAAACTAAGATTTTTCAGTTTTTAATTTTACTGAGTAAATATCATTGATTTTCATTGAGCCATCACATTTTGAGCATTTTCCTGCTACTTTAAAAACAAAATCCCCTTCTTTATAATCTTGAACTTTTGTATAATCACAAAGATCACATCGAAGTACACATAGAGTTTGAATTAACGGTTCTTTGGGCCTTTTCTTTACATTTAGAAAAAAAGATGCTATGCACATTATAGAAACACCTATCCAGAATAGATAAGTCACCCCAAAGACATTTCCAAGGGCAAGTATTATTACTCCTATAATTACAAGAATAAATATTAAAATACTCTTTATAATTGATTTTTTACTTTTTTTCTTGTTTAAAAAATCTTCATCTTCTTCTTCAATCAATGAGTTCCACTTATGTTCTAAATAAATTAATCAAAAAATCAAATTTTAACTACTAAATAATAATTAATAATGAAAAAAAATAAATCTTTAGATTATTTCTTCTAAAATTAAATGAAATATCAAAGTTTTTATTTTCGTTTTTTTTTAGAAATATAGATCTTAAGAGAAAAAATAAAGTTTGATTTATTATGATTTACCAGTTTGGCCAAACTCAAGGAACTGATCCGATTTCACTACTATTAAGTATTTTCTTTTATGTTATATTCATTATTTTTATGTTTTATGGAACTAAAATTCAAGCGTGGCGTGCTTCAAAGGAAATTGCAGTAGCTTTAGGTGAACTAAAAACATGGAATAATGAGGGAAAGAGTCTTGTATTCAAAAAGATGCAAAAATATAAAGACAAAAATTTATCTACTAAGGATTTAAAAGTAAAAATTGAAGATATTATGACGTTTGTAACGATCTCACCAACTAATTTGGATCCAGCTGGAATTATACCAAAATTGGACCATTTAATAAATGTTAGAGATGACCGATTCAAAGAAGAAATCAAGGTCCTAGCCCCTAGCGCCGACTCTGTGACCGCTAGTAATCTTGAGAATCTCTTAGAGGCATCAATGGCTTTGGATTTCATTTATCGTCTTATTAGGCATTATTTGATCTTAGGAAAAAAAAGTAAAAGTATGTTGTTATTGATGCAGATTCAAATGCAATTATCATTAATTATGACAATGGCCAAGTCTTATTTACATGCAACTAGAGCATTTAAGGAAGGTAGTCCCATCGGGGATGCACTGGGCCCATTAGTTGTAGCTAGTTTTATTCGAGATATTTCAAATAGAGATAATGTCGAAGCTATTGAGATAGCTAAGGATACAATCTATCAACAAGTAGAGTTTGAGGATAGAACAATTTTTTTAGTAAGAGCCAAAGGACCAGGTGGAACTGTCGGAAAACCCGGAGAAGCCATTAAAATATTAGTAGAAAAGCATAAAAACGAGATATCAAGGATTATTATGATTGATGCAGGTTTAAAATTAGAAGGTGATCGAACCGGTTCGCTTGCAATAGGTGTAGGAGCGGCAATCGGTGGGATTGGAGTTGAAAAATTTAAAATTGAGGAATCAACTTCCGGAGTGAAAATACCTATTGATGCTGTAATTTGTAGAGAAAGCTTAGAAGATGCAATAACAACAATGAAACGCCCGATTACCCGTGCTATTCCCAATATAATTGAAAAAATTAAGCAAGCCATCAGAACAAGAACAGAAAAAGGTACAAAAATAATTATTGCAGGAATTGGAAATACAATTGGTATAGGAATTTAAAGGAAAAAAAAAAATAAAATAAGAGAATTTTTATTTTTAATAGAGCTGTGTATCTGTAGCAACAACGCTATTTACCATTTCTTGGGCAGCTTTAGTTGCACGCATTACTTTTGCCATATTACCAACTAGTTTAAATTTCCCAGCCATTAATCCTTGGATCGGGTCAATTTTTTTAGTTAAAAGTAAAACCCAATTATCCCAGTTACCTGACCATATGAATTCAGCTTTTGGCTCTTCTCCAGGTTCTAAGACCCTCCCACTACGACATTTCCCATGCCAAAGATCAATATATAACTTTAATTCATGATCGAGATTTCCAGCAGGCTCAGCTATGAAGATGAAATCACCTTCCCACCAACTAGCTGCCTCTTCATAGGCTTTATTATTATTTAAATTCTCAACATATGCGTCTATCCATTCTTTAGTTCCAAATAAAGGCATTTTATTTACTCATCTAATTTTTTTTAATTAATATATATTAAGTGTTAGGAATACAAAAAATGTTTTGTCTTTTAAATTTAAAAAGTATTTGTTTCATATATTATAAAACTATGTTGATAAAATAGAATTAGAAATTATATAATATAATCTTTAATTAAATTTTTTCTTCAATCCCATAATAGATTAAAAAAAAATATTAAGATTGTTTTATTACAATTATATGATTAAGAGAAAATATCAATTTTAATTATGGATTTGTTTTAACAATGGTGACCGCTAATAAAAAAAAACAAATATATACTTTTAAAGAAGGTTCTAAAGAATTAAAGCTTCTTTTAGGAGGGAAAGGAGCAAACCTCGCTGAAATGACTAATTTAGGATTAAATATCCCTCCAGGTTTCACAATCTCAACTGAAGCGTGTTTAGAATATTTTGAGAATCCAAAAATTATTGATGATCTACGAGATGGTATTTTAAAAAACATTAAATTGTTAGAAGAACAAACAGGAAAGAGTTTTGGAAGTAATAAAAATCCTTTATTGCTAAGTATAAGGAGCGGTGCGCCTATGTCGATGCCGGGTATGATGGATACTGTATTAAATCTTGGATTAAATGATAATTCTGTGCTAGGTCTTGCAGCTACTACAGATAACCAGAGATTTGCTTATGATTCATACAGGAGATTTATACAAATGTTTGGAGATGTTGTCATGGGAATTCATGCTGATAGATTTGAAAGAATTTTAGAGGGTTATAAAAGAAGAATAGGAAGACACGCACAAGATACTGACCTCACTGTAGTTGATCTTCAAAAACTTATTAGTGATTATAAACAACTTTATAAAGTTGAAATTGAAAATGATTTTCCTCAAGACCCTGAAGAACAGTTGTTTCTATCAATAGAAGCAGTATTTAAATCTTGGAATAATAAACGTGCAATTACATACAGAAGAATTAATGATATACCGAATTATGGAACAGCTGTTAATGTACAAGCGATGGTTTTTGGAAATAAAGGTATTAATTCAGCTACTGGAGTAGCATTTTCAAGGGATCCAGGAAATGGTGAAGACCATAAATTTGGAGAGTACTTAACTAATGCACAGGGAGAAGATGTTGTCGCAGGAATAAGAACTCCAAAAAAATTTGAAAATATGAAAGAAGAATTTCCTGAGATATATAAAAATCTGATTAAAACGATGGAGAATCTTGAAAAGCATTATAGAGATATGCAAGATATCGAATTTACTATTGAAGATAAAATTTTATTCATTCTACAAACAAGAACTGGAAAAAGAACACCATTTGCAGCTGTAAAAATCGCAGTTGATCTATTCAAAGAAGGACTGATCTCAAAAGAAGAAGCAATAGGGAGAATCGATCCAAAAGGTTTAGAAAATTTACTCTTTAAAAGTATTGATGAAAATTCTTATTTTCAGGTCTTGGCACATGGTATTGCTGCATCACCTGGAGCTGTATTCGGATTGGCAATTTTTGATGCAGATACTGCAGAAAAATTAGTAAATGAAAGCGATAAAGATGTTATTTTGGTAAGACCTCAAACCAAACCTGAGGATATTCATGGTCTTTATGCATCAAATGGTGTTTTAACTCAGTTTGGTGGTAAAACGTCTCATGCTGCTGTTGTAGCTCGTGGAATGGGAAAACCTGCCATTGTAGGTGCTTCTGAAGTCCATATTGATGTTGAAAATCGAGAATTTACTGTTGGAGATGTTGTTATTAGAGAAGGTGAAGTGATTACAATTGATGGTACAAAAGGATTAGTGATAGCAGGAAAAGTTCCTTTAGTGGAACCAGAGATTAGGGGAGAATTTAAAGAATTATTAGAAATGGCAAATGAAATAAAATTTCTTGGTGTTAAAGCAAATGCAGATACTCCTACTGACGCCCAAAAAGCTATAGAATTTGGTGCGGAGGGAATTGGTCTCTGTCGTACAGAGCATATGTTTATGGCACAAGATAGGTTACCTGTAGTCCAAAAGATGATTTTAGCTAGAAACCAAGAAGATAGACAAGATGCATTAAATAAATTACTTCCAATGCAAAGATCTGATTTCTATGAAATTTTTAAAGTTATGGAAGGAAAACCTGTTACGATAAGATTACTTGATCCACCATTACATGAATTTCTTCCTGATTTAAATGAAATTCTACTAGAAAATATGACTTTTAAGATTACAAATAATTTAACACGTCAATTACTCAACCTCACTCCATTAGATGAGGAAATTACAGAAAGAAATAAAATGGTCTCCTTAATTCGTTCAATTTCTGAATCAAATCCAATGATGGGTTTGAGAGGTTGTCGTTTAGCAATTACTTGGCCAGAAATTAATGAGATGCAAGTTAAAGCAATATTTCAAGCGGCATGCCAATTAAAGAAAGAAGGGATTGATGTTAAACCTGAAATCATGATTCCGTTAGTAGGAGTTGTAGAAGAGTTGCTGGAGGTTAAAACTCAGCTTCAAAAAGTAGCTGAAGAAATTTTAAAGGAAAATAAAAGTGATCTTAAATATAAATTTGGAACAATGATTGAGGTTCCTCGTGCTGCATTAGTTGCCAGAGAGATTGCTCAACATGCTGATTTCTTTTCATTTGGAACAAATGATCTCACTCAAATGACGTTTGGCTATTCTCGTGATGATGCCGAAGGAAAATTCATACCAGTCTATTTAAGCAAGGGAATACTAAAAAAGAATCCATTTGAAGTATTAGATAAAGATGGTGTAGGTAAATTGTTAAAAATGGCAGTAAAAGATGGGAAAACAACAAATCCTAATTTAGAATGCGGAATCTGTGGAGAACATGGTGGAGAACCATCATCTATCGAATTTTTTCACGAAATTGGGTTAGATTATGTCTCTTGTTCGCCTTATAGAATTCCTATTGCACGTGTTGCAGCAGCACAAGCACAATTAAAATTTCGAATGAAAAAATCTTAGAAATTTTTCATTTTTCCTTTTAAATATCTAATTTTTATTGATACTAGTGAAACTTTTTTGATTGATATATTAATAATTGGAGATACTCACATTCCTAAAAGAGCAATAGGTTTATCTCCATTATTAATAAAAGAACTTAACACCCTATCTGCGAAAAAACTTTTTGATTTTGTAATCTTTACTGGAGATGTAGTTAAATCACCAGAAACTATAAGATTTTTTAAAAATCTAGCCAAAAAAAAATTCTTGATAGTTCAAGGCAACATGGACTATTATTATGGAAATATTGAAGCTCCGTTATATGATTCTTTATCTATTACATTAAAAAACGACTCTTATTTAAACATAGGAATAACACATGGAGCAGAAATTCATCCGCGCGGAGATAAGGATGAATTGACAAAAATTGCTAAAGAAAATAACGTTAACCTTCTAATTTTTGCACATACACATCTTGCAGAAATCTTTCTTTCTTCAGATGGTATTCTATTACTTAATCCTGGGAGCTTTACTGGTGCTTGGAGTTTCGTCGCGTCTAGAACTCCATCTTTTATAATTATTAAAGTAGATATTGAAGAAAGTGAAATTAAGGTCATTCTATATGAACTAAAAAATGATCGAATAATTAAGACGATTGAGAGTTTTTATTTTAAAAATCAACAATTTTTAAAATCTTAAACATTTATTAGTTTTTTTGACAGAAATAACAATAAAAGAGAAATAAAATTATTTATCTGCTGGTATTTTATCTAAAACTAATATTTTCGAAATTTTTAATAATTTTCCAAGATTTCTGCCACCTTTCTTAATTCTTAGCTTCCGTTTACCGAATCTATTTTTTTTTATCACCATATGCACAGTTGAATTAGTCCCATTTGAAAAATACAGTAAGTCTCCAGGATCTGCCATTAATTCTAAATCAAAATTTTCTAATCTACTTCTATCTATTTTATAATCTCCGTCTTTTGCAGTTAAATTTAACCAAAAGTAATAATCTTCCTCAACTTGAAGACCTAAATTAACAACTCCCTCAAAAGAATTAAGTAATTTAGCATTTTTTGGATTTTTCCTTTTATCTTCTATTAATGCGTTGATAACTCCACTAAATGTTATAAATAAATTTTTTTTATCAGATTCTTCCATTTTTTTTTTTACCTTAAATTTCTATATATCTTAGAATTTTATAATTGTAATATAAAATCTATTAATCCTTAATTATCATAAATAATTAAATATTATTTGTTTTAAAAATTAAATAAAATTAATTAAGAGGTAAAATAAAAATGTGGTATTTTTTCAGTCCAAATATTGTCTACGGTGAAGATGCTCTTGATTTTTTAGAAAAGATTCCTGGAAATAAATGCTTTATTGTAACTGATGAAGGTCTTGTCAAGCTAGGGTATTTAGATATATTAACTGAAAAGCTAACGAAATTTGGAAAGGAATTTAAAGTATTTAGCGAAGTAGAATCAGATCCTCATGAAGAAACGGTTTTAAAAGCGAGAGAACATTGTATCTTTTATAAACCAGATATCATAATTGGATTTGGAGGTGGTTCTCCAATGGATACTGCCAAAGCAGTTAGAGCTTTATATGAATTTCAAAATATGGTTGTTGATGATCTACATCCATTTAACGATGAGTTATTTAAATTAGGTCAAAAAACAAAAATGGTAGCAATTCCGACAACTAGTGGAACTGGTGCAGAAACTACATGGGCTGTGGTTATTAATCGTTTTGAAGATAACTATTGGAGAAAATTGGAACAAGCTCATAAGGCATTTGCTCCCGATATTGCTATTGTAGATCCAATATTTACGGTTGGAATGCCCCCAAAATTAACTGCAGGAACTGGTTTTGACGCAGTTGCTCATTCAATTGAAGGATTATTTTCTGTATGGCGTAATGATTTCAGTGACGCAATGAGTTATAAAGCATTAGAACTTATTTTTGAATATCTTCCTAAAGCATATAAAAATCCAAATGATATGGAAGCAAGAGATAAAATGCATCAAGCAGCTACTATGGCAGGCTTAGCATTTGGAAATTCGCAAGCCAATCTAGGTCATAGCATGGGTCATGCATTGGGTGCAGTATTTCATACTCATCATGGTATAGCAGTTGGACTTTTCTTACCTTATATTATGCAATATTGTATAAATGACCCAGATGAAAATGATAAAACAGTTGCAATCTTAGCAAAAAATGCTAAATTATTGAACTTTACAAAATGGGATACCAATGATAAAGAAGCTGCAAACATTCTTGTCAAGAAAGTTAAAGAATTACAGAAATTAGTTGATTTTCCTCAATCTTTAAACAAATTAAATATTCCAAAAGAAGATTTTGATAAAAACTTAGATCATCTTGTAAGTTTATGTTTTCAGTCAAGTAGTTCTGTAATGTCTCCTAGATCAGCAGGTGGAGAAGCATTTCGAAAATTATATACATATGCTTATGAAGGTAAAGATATTGATTTTTAATTAAATATTGGGGTGTATTAAAATAAAAGGATTTAGAGGTAAATTATTAAAGGTTAATCTTACAACAAAAGAAATTATTACTGAACCACTAAATGAAGAAATTGCGAAGAATTTCTTAGGAGGTTCTGGCTATGCATGTCGCTATTTATATGATTTAGTTGATAAGGATACAGATCCACTTTCACCTGAAAGTATTTTGATGATAATGACAGGTCCTCTTTTGGGGACATTCGCCTCTAATACTGGAAGATGGGTAATTTGTGCGAAATCACCTTATACAGGAATTTGGGGTGAAGCAAATTGCGGTAGCTATTTCGGTGCTGAGGTTAAAAAAGCGGGATATGATGGCTTAATAATTACAGGTGCTTCAGATAAGCCTGTATATCTTGAAATTAATGATGATAAGGCTGAAATAAAAGATGCGGACTTTTTATGGGGAAAGGGTATATATGAGACAACTGAGAAACTCAAAGAAATTTTTGGAGATAAAAAAGCATATGTTGCATGTATTGGACAAGCCGGTGAAAATCTTGTAAAATTTGCTAGTGTAATATCCGAAGAAAGAGTAGCAGGAAGAACAGGAATGGGCACTATATTGGGTTCCAAGAAGTTGAAAGCAATTATTATCAAGGGAAGTAATACTAAAGTAGATGTTGCAAATCCTGATAAATTAAAAGAAGCAATAAATATTACGAAGGAAAGTGTTAAAAATGCTTTTTTTACAACTTTGATGTATGATTTAGGAACATCTAGTGGCGTCGATATGTATAATGCCCAAGGAGAATTACCAATTAAATATTGGACTCAATCAAATTGGGATGGTGCATTTAACATATCTGGATCAACTATGACTGAAAGGATGTTAGTGGGTAAAAGATTTTGTCATTCTTGTGTTATTGGGTGTGGAAGGAAAATTGCTATTAAAGAAGGAAAATATCAAACAGAGGAATGCGAAGGTCCTGAATATGAAACGATTGCCGGATATGGATCAATGCTTTTGAATGATAATTTAGAGTCAATTGCTCATTTAAATAAAAAATGCAATGATTATGGGATTGATACTATTAGTTCGAGTAGTGTGATTGCTTGTATATTTTATCATTATGATCTTGGTAATATTAAAGTAGAAGATCTTGACGGATTAAAACCAGAATGGGGAAATATTGATGTTGCTGAAGAATTATTAGATAAAATAGTATATAGGCAAGGAATTGGTGATCTTTTAGCTGATGGTTCAGATGCAATTGCAAAAAAATTTAATATTTCACAAGATGAAATCGCTACAGTTAATGGATTAGAAGTTACATACCATGACCTTCGTTCTTGTTATGGAATGGCAATAGCATATGGAATTGGACCAAGAGGTCCTTCCCACAATGCATGCGACACCTATATGGTTTTAGTGGGCCTTCCATTTCAAGAAATTGGCATTCAAAATATTGACAAATTCTTAGATAATAAAGAAATGGCTGAAGTATGTGCTTTAAATCAAGATTATCGGGCGCTCTATAGTTCAATGATAATGTGCTCTTTTTCCAATCCGCCGCCATCTCAAAACGCTGCTTTAATTGAAAATACAATTGGATTAACATTTGGAATTAAAGAAGTTAAATTATATGGCGAAAGAATTCTCAATATGAAAAGAATGTTTAATATTAAAATGGGTTTAACATCAGCGGATGATAGATTGCCGGATATATTGTTAAGGCCATTTGATGACGGCGGTGCAGCAGGTAAAACGCCAAATTTTGAACAAT
>JAHLWE010000368.1 GCA_019058135.1 Promethearchaeota archaeon
CCTATTTCAATTGAGCTTATAGCAACTAAATTTAATATGGATAACAAAATTCTAAAGAGTAAAATTTTCGAATTGATCAGAAATAATAAAATTAAGGGAAGAATTGTTGGAAATAAGCTTTACTCTTCAAAAAGGCAGATTTTTTTAGCGGATGAGAATAATCTATTATTATTTAAAAACATTAAACTCCTTGGAAATAAAGTTTTCTTTAATTTTAAAATTACAAATCCAACAAATTACACGTTAAAAGATGTTATTATTCGGTTTACTCACCCAAAATATTTATCATTCCTAAAGGAAAATCCTAATCCAAAATTTTTTAGTATTGAAGAATTTCCACCAGGTTCTGTTAAAAAATTTAAATATATTTTAAGAATTGATCGAGATAATAATGAATTTAACCAAGCAATGGATGCTCATGAAGTAAAGCTAGATATCTATTTTCGAGACTCTCTAAAAAATTTAAAAAAAATAACACGACGATTAGATCTCTTATTCTCTTAAAATTACGCAATTATTTTGCCATCTAAATCTATTATTTTCTTCTTAATTATTTCTAATACCTGATTTATAATCTCTTCAGCATTTTCAATATTGAATGCAGTAATTGATAACTCAATATCTAATTTTTCTGTAAGTTTTGGGTGGCTTTTTAAATAGATTTCAGGAAATCGCTTCTGAATTGCGGAAATCATAGGAGCAACTTCCGATTCACCTATACCCTGAAAAAATAAAGTTTTTTCCATAAATGTTCCTGCATCTTTTTTTAAAATAGGAATTACATGCAATTTAACAATGCCCTTTAATTCAGCTGGAACTCCCGGCAAGCAAATAATTGTCGATTTTCCTTCCTTAATTTCTACTCCTGGAGCGGTTCCAACAGGATTACTTAAAGGATAAGAATCTTCTGGCAAATATGCCATCTTTTCACGAGTTTTTGTCATTCCACCAACTGGAAGAATTCCTATACGATGAATATTATCATACCTTCTCTTAAGCATACCATATGCCATTTTATCAAGTTTCAGTTCTCTATTTAACCCTTTTGCTATACCTTTTAATGTTAAATCCTCCCAAGTAGGACCTAACCCTCCTGAAGTAATTATAACATCAGGCGAACGGTCTAAAGATTCCATAAGGGTTGTAGCTATTATACCTATATCGTCTGGAATCGTGGTAATCCTAGTAACTATGTGCCCAAACTTAGTTATGCGTCTGGCTAACCATGATGAATTCGTATCTCGCGTTTTACCTATTAAAATCTCGTTTCCAATAATTATAATCTCTATCTTTTTCATTTTCGTTCATTTAATTATCTAAAATTATTGAGGTGGCTTTCCACCTGGACGGGATTCTGTAGCTGGTTTTCCTGCTATACCCCAGTGTGTTTTTGGAATTTCATATACGATAACCTCTACAGCACGGGTAGGAATGCCCATTTCCACAAAAACTTTAGTTATTCCTGCTATAATTTCTTTAATTTTTTCTTCCGAAATCCCTTTCCATACATTTACTTGAACAAATGGCATAAAATATCACCTTTAATTTATTTGTTTGTTTATATTGAAATATTGATTTTTTTTCCAATATTATATAGATTAGATTTAAAAATTTTAAAATCTTATCAAAATAAAGAAAATTTGAAGTATATTGAGATTGAAAATCCAATTTGATTGAAATTGATGATTCTGGAACCGGAGATTTAGTTGGAGCAGCTTTTTTAGGTTTTTATCGAAAAGAAACTGATCAAATGATCTTTAAAACCATACCAGTTGAGTTATTTTTTGAAGAGCCGTTTAAGAACAAGGAACCGCTAAAAAAAGCAGTAGAACTAGTAAAAGAAACTTTTGCTGAAATAAATGTTTCTACGGACGAATTAGTTAAAATATGTCGCGGAAATATATTTGATAAAGTTCGAAGTTACTTTATTGAAACCAACCAAAATTATGAAGACACAAAAATAGAAGGGAAATTACAAGATGCTGTAGAAAGTAGGTATGTAAATCATCTAAGAGAATTAGGTGTAAAATCAAGAAATTTAACGATTGAAAGCGGTAAAAACCGTTTTTTTATTCTATTTGGTTGGGTTTGCAGAGATTTCTATAGACGAGAAAAATACGTAAAATCTGGATTCAAAAGATGGCGAACTATATGGAGAGATCGAGCAATTGAAAAATATGAGACATATCAAACGGATAAAATTAGAAAATCAAAAAAATAAACTTATATAATTAATTTCACAAATGTAGGAATTTATTAACTCTATTATGATAGATTTAATAATTTCTTAAAATTTTTTTAAATTATATGTCTAAGCGTAAAAATATTAAAGTCCTTTTTTTCGCGCCACATGCGGATGATATAGAAATGGGGGCGCCTTTTATGTGTTTAGAGGCTTTAAAACTAGGGAATAACGTAACAGAAGTTATAATGACAAATGATGAATATGGAACTAAAAGAAATGATTTTAAAGGAGAGCGGATCAAAAGAGTCCGAATCTATGAGATGGAGAAGGCAGCAGAAGTATATAAAAAATATACCAGCAATCACATTAAATTAATTTGGGCGGGTTTTGTTGATGGTTTTCTTCCTTTAAATAAAATTTCATTAAATTTTGTTATAGATATTATTAGAAAAGAGAAACCAGATATCATTTTTGCTCCTGATCCTTGGTACGCTATTGATTTCCATCGGGATCATTTGAATACCGCAAGACTTGTATATTTTGCTCTTAAAAGACTAAAAAAATCCGAATTACCAAAACGAGTGTTTTTCTTTTATTCATTTAAAACAAATATATCTATTAGAATTCGATTTAAAGATGTAAAAATCGCGATTGAATCTATGTCTCAGCACAAAAGTCAAATATCTCCCTTACATTCCAAATTACTCTTATTTTTTAGAAGAATTTTCCTAATCCATAAATTAATAAAAACCGGAGCATTTTTAGTTCGCTATCGAGAACTTCATTTTATTGGTGGAAAACCTGAAAAACATGTGCCAATTAAATCGATAAGGAATAAATTAAGATACTGTTTTTTCTTCAAATTGTCGAACCATCCCTGTGAAGAATTATATACTCCAATTCCGGAAGAGTTAGGTTTAATAAGAAAATAAGATAAGATTTTCAATTTGATTAAAAGAAAAATTATCCATTACTCAACGGTGTTCCACAATGAGAACATATTTTCATGTCAATTCCAATTGCTCCACCACAAAATGGACACGACCGAGTCGGCTTCTTTAATTTATTCTCTTTTTTGGGACTTTCTTTCTCTAAATTCACCATAGGTCTTGATTGATTTTTCGGAATTATTGTTTTAAAATCATATGTTTTGGCTTTAATTTGTTTAAACCCATTTGGAATATTTTTTAAATCTTGTATTGATTTAACTTTTTGATCTGAACTTATGATATCATCCTTTATTGTTCCATTATCTACTGATGAATCTAATGCTACAGGCTCTCCTATAGGGGGTTCTGGTAGGTCATCTATTAATGCAGATATCTTCTTTTCCTCAAGTTCTATAATTTTCCGTTCTTTTTGTTGCATTTTTAATTTTAAAGATTTTACGTGATTAATAATATTTCTAATTTTCTTTACAAGCATGTTTTTATAAGTTATATCAATCTTAGGATCCACAGCAAATTTTAAACAAAACTCAGAAATTTCAATCCAGGCTTTTATTGACTTTTTGTAATTCTTTAAATTATCATATCCTTTTGCTTTATCAACCAAATCTTTTAATTTTTCATTAAAAGTAACAATATGACTCAATTATTGAGCGCCTTGATTTGAATTATTAAGTAAATTTTAAAGATTAATTTGTTTTAAATAAAACGAATTGTTCTGATAAATGTTTTTATCTCCAATTTTTCTATAAAAATTTTTTTTTGAAAAGTCGATTTTTGGTATGTTTTTATTTAAAATAATTCATTTTATTATTTTAATCGAATTTTAACAATATTTCCATTTATAAATAATTATATAAATTTTATAATAATAATTATCTAATTATTAGTATTATAATACGTTAAAATTAAGAATATATAATCAAACTGATTAATTAGAGCGAAATTTATGGCTGAAGAATTCAACGAAGAAGAGAAGGAAAAAAAAATAGAGAAAGACGTAGATCGCATTGATAAAGATCTATTACAAAAGGCTAAAAATAGTAGAGATCTTATCGATAAAAAATTAAGAACATTCGAAAATAGTATTGATATTGTCTCAAATGCGAGAAAAACCGACGTAGAGTCAGAAAAGGTAGAAGGTAAGAAGATAACTTTTGAGAAAAGTGAAGAAATAAAAGAGTTAGAAAAAAGATTTGAATTAGTTACTAAAAAAATAAATGATAAAGAAGAATATCTTATTGCTTTAGAAGAGAAGATTTCGGGATTGGAAGAAATATACAATCGAAAAGTTGAAAGTTCGAATACCTTGAATGAAGAGTTAGCAATAGTAATTGGAAATAAAGAAAAACTAGAAACTGAATATAATGACCTTCAGAAAAGGATCATTGATCTCAATAATGCTTATGAAGCCAGAAAGATTGATTTAACGGTACTCCAAGATAAAGTGAAAGAAAAATTAGCAAATCAAGATGAATTACGGAACCAAATTGCAAAATTTAATCAAGAAATACAAGAAAATGAAGAAAAGCATCTTCAATTAAAAGAAGAATCTAAAACTTTAGATAATAGATTAATAAGTTTGAGAACAGAAAATGAAGGTTTAAGAGCGACTATTGATAAAAATAAAGAAGAGATTTCTAATGTAAATAATTTAATTGAAGCAAAAGAAAATGAAATAAAACTTTTGAATGGACAAATTGAGAAAAAAGAAGAGAGATTAAGTAGTATTGAACTCAAATTTCAGGAGTATAATGAACAACTTCCTGAAATAGAAAGGAGAAAAGATGTTTATGATCAAATTATTAGAAACTATGTAATGCAAGTAGAAGAAAGGCAACAAAAAATATTGACTTTAGAAACAAAAATTATAGAATTAAATGAGTCAATAGATACTATAAAAGAACAAATTTTAGGAAAAGAGAACCTTATAAGTTTAAATGAAAAAAGATTGAACGAATTAAAGGTAGAAATTGAAACAGCTATTGCTGAACATAATGAACGTGAAAATCTCTTAAAATCTATAACTGAAAAGTTAGAATATACAGAAAAAGAACATGAGAAATTAACTAAAGCAAAAGATACCATAGATAAAAGTATAAGTGAATCAAAAGAAATATTTCAACAGCTAAAAAAGCAATTGGATGGTCAAGAAGAAGAAATTAGAGATAAAGAAAGCCGAATAAATAGATTGGAAATATTATCTTTAATATATAGGGCATCAAAATTTTTCGGTGGAATATTAATTGGAATGGGCATATTCTTTTTAATTATTGGATTCGGATATTTGCTCAATATTTTCGATTTTGGAGAAGCAAACCCAATATTAATCATGCTCTTATCATTAGTTGGAGCAGGTTTAATAATAGTTTCTGGTATATTCCATTTAGAAAAATCATAAATTTTATATTAACCTGAATTACAGATTAAATGGAATAAATTTTGAGTGATTCTGAAGAAAAAATATCTCCTAAAAGAACTGTTGGAATTGTGGGTGGAATTTTATATGGTGTTGGTTGTGGTATTGGGGGATCGATATTTACTCTCCTAGGTCGATCAATAGGTGATGCGGGTCCAGGAGTTTTAATTAGTTTGATTTTGGGAGGAATTTTGATATTTTTAACGGCTTTAAATTTTTCTGAACTTGCAACAAGCCTCCCTATTTCTGGAGGTGGATACTCCTTTACTAAAGAAGGGTTGGGTGGGTTCTGGGCTTTTATTATCGGCTTTTTCCTTTGGATTGCTAATATAGCTACGTGTTCATTTTCCGCACAAGTTTTTCTTATTAGTATTGATGTATTTTTCCCGTTTTTACAGGATTACTTAATCTTCATTGGAATATTATCTATTCTTTTTATGGGGGTTGTTATATTTCGTACAAGCCAGAGGGCAAATAAAATATTAATAATATTAACAATTCTACTCATATTATTTTTAGTACTTTTTATTATTTCTGGTATTACAATTGCACCTATAACAAACATAGACAATTTTAGCTTTGATATTCTTTTATCAGAAATGGATTTGAATAAAATTATTGGAATGATTTTTATGTTTCCAATTTTATTTATTGGTTTTAGTTCTATTACCTCTAATTTAGCGTATTTAAGTTCAGATCTTAAAAATCCCTCAAAAAATATTCCAAAAATTTTTTTCTCTGCTATCACCATCACTTTATTTCTTTATTTATTAATCACATTTGTAGTTTTGATAAATATTGGGAGCAATGCAGAAGAAATAATCACTTCCAAGGTATTATTAGCTGAAATTCTACAAAAAATATTAGGGCCTTTTGGATTCATTCTTATGGGAATTGCTGCAATTATCTCAACATTAATTTCAATGCTTGCTGCAATAGGTTCTGCTGTAAGCATAATATTTGCTTTAGCAAGAGACAACTATGTCTCAAAAAGACTAAAAAAAGTAAGTAAAAAAACTGGAATGCCAATATACTCATTGATTATCACGTTAATAGTAGCCATCTTTTTTACGATCTTTACCACCTCTTTTGAATTAGCTGCGCAATTAACGAGTTTTATTTATTTATTTGGGTTGGCATTTATAAATTTTGCAGCAGTAATGTTAAGAAATAAAAGAAAAGAATTAGATCGTCCATTCAAAGCTCCATTCTTTCCTTACCTACCTATTTTTGTAGGTTCTATGTGTTTAATCTTCGCATTTATTTTATCACCAATTGCTGTACTGTTAGGTATTATCATACTTGCTGCAGGTATCGGCTATTATGCATTAACGATTGCTGATCGGAATTCAATAGTTTTAACAATATCTGGTTTGAAATTTTTAACCACTTGCGTTTTGGGCGTTTTTATTTGGATTATTGCTAATTTTACTATTATTAATTCTACAATTGATGGATTTAATATAATATTTAGAGAGATAATTCTTCGAATTTTAATATATATTGGTATTTTTACTTTTGGAACGGTTTTTCTTGATGTAATACCACTTAGAGAAATGGTTTATTATTATATTAAAAAGATGAATCGAGATATGATTGCGATTGGTGATGGCCAAATTATTGAACTCAAGGAAAGCAGATTAAAACTAATCCATAATGTTAATTATATTATAGGAATTCTTCAATTAATTGGCGGCTTATTTGTTTTTTTCGTTATAGGTTTAATAAGTACAGACATTATAACCCTTGAACAGATCTTATTAGGTAATACACTCATTTCTCAACAGACTGCGGAATATCTATCCATAATGGTTCTAACCTTATTTGGTATAGCAATTAGTGTGAGTGGGATTCTACAATTATATACAAGTCTAGAGTTATTACGACTGAGGATATAAATATGTCATTAACATATTTTTCTGAAAAAGATCTGGACTTTCTAAATAAATTATTTATGGAAAAAGGTTTTAAAGATAACCTTGAACCAACTAATAATTTTCGTTATTCCATTTTAGATAACAATATTATTACAATCTCAATTAAAAAACCTATTGAACTACCTCTTAGATTAAACATACCGTTTGAAATAGTATCTTTCAAATCCTCTCTTATCTTCATGATTAGAATTACGGATTTCTCCACACTAGAAAACTTAAATTATTTAATAGAAAAACTTAGAGAAATTGGAATTGAATCAAATTTAGAACATGAATTTCCTATTAAAGGAAAAGAGCCAGAGTTATTAAAAATTTTAAATCAACTCATGCCAGAAGCAATAAATAACGAGCTTGAACCGAAATGGTTAAACAGAATAAGAATATCAATTTTTAACAAACAATCACAGTTCGAACACTATAATAAAATAATTTCAACCAGTGTTAATAATTCAATTAAAAAATTAGGTATGGAAGCTACTAATGATTTACCATTGGATACAAAGAATGGCATTCCAAAATTTCGGGTAAATAATGTTCTTTTTTTTAAAAATGTAGACTCTAATAATGAATATCTTATATTGGAAAAAGGTTTTCTAACCTACTTCAATGATATTATTATTAAAAACATACATATAAGAAGTTCTTGGAATTGTTATACACCTTATGTTTTATTAGAATTATTTAATGAAGAGAATTTCAATCTTGAATTATTAGTTTCTTCATGGATTAAATTCTCTCGTATGATTTTAAATTCAATTATTGGATTGATAGAACTCGAAGAAATTAATAAATTGAATTTCTTACCAGGTAATATTAAGCAAATTGCTCTCAATTCTGAAAAAGATATAAATTTTCCTTTTATTCCTCTTAGTTATGAAAGTAAAATCGCAAAAGAATTGCATCCAGTAGAATATAAATTACTAGGCAATCCACCATCTAACTTTGAAGAAATCAATTCTATTGAATTATATCAACGAGCTTTAAAACAATTTAGCACATATAAGTTTTCTGAAGCAATTAATTTGTTTGTCGAAAGCATGAAAATTTTTAACAAATTTAAACAAAGAAAAATTGTAATTTTAATTCTACTACATTTAAGTAGAATTGCCAAAATCTTAAATCAACCAAAAAAATCATTGGAATATCTAGAAAATGGATTGGAATTATGTAAAAGTGGAAATATCCCATTGGGTCTTATTATTAAATTACACAAAAAATTAGGAAAAACTTATTTATTATTTAACCAATTAAATAAGGCTAAGACTCATTTTCATATAATCATAAATTTTCTTGAATCAAATGTAACTGATATAAATGACCAAGTAATTCTCGCTGATACATATTTGAGCCTTGCAAAAATCAACTTAAAAGAAGAAAACCTAAGTGAAGTTAAACTTCGATTCAATAAAGCATTAAATATTTCTAAAGGTTCCCTCAAAATTCAATTAAAATATTTTTATGAAAGAGCAAAATACAACAAAAAAACAGAAAAAATGGCTTATGCAATAAAGTTATTAAAACAAGCTTTAAATTTACCGGGGCTGGATGAAAACACCATTCAACAACATAAAAAGCAAATTTTAAAAATTAATAAATTATTAGCAAAAATTTTTATATATTTTCGAAAAGATGCAAAAAATGCTCATATTGTTCTTGATAATATGAAAAAATTATTGACTTCTGATACCCTTTTTAACTTGAAAATGATGCATAAATACTATCAAATGATGGCCGATTTCCATAAATTTCTATTAAATAGATGATAATATGTCAAATTATTTCTTAGATCAAGCTATTAATATTAAAAATCAATTAAACGTCATTGGTGTTCCAATTTAAAACCAAAAATTTTTAATCGCTTAATGATTTTAAAATTATAATAATAATAAACAATAACCCAAAATAAATAAGGAAAGAAAAGAATATGCCCGGTTCTCATGGTTCTTTAACGAAAGCAGGTAAAGTTAGAACTCAAACACCTAAAGTTCAAAGACGGGGTGTCAACGCCCGCCCAAAGAAAATCCCCCGAGTCAGATATCGAGAAAACTATAAAAAAAGAATAATAAAAGGAGAATATGGTGGTCAAACGGGTTCTATTGGCGCAAAACGTAGATATAGGAAGTGACTCTTTTTTTAAAATCAACCAATTTTAATTAGATTTATTTCTACTTTTTAATTAACCTACTTCTCTTTTCTTCATGTCAATTTAAAAACTTCGGTATTTGTTTTCCTCTTTTTAAATAAGGTATTTTTCTCTCAAAAATCGGTCTAAAGATCTTTTTAATATATTTCTTTTTTTTGTTTATTTAAAGGATTTGTTTATTGATTGCTAAATGGTGTATCTATAAATGAAAATAAAAAGAAATAAAAAGCTAAAAAAGTTATTAAATTCAAATAAAAGAGACATATTTGGAGATAAAATAAAATTATGCCCTGCATGTAGTGCTACTATTTTGGATAAAAATGCAATTTTATGTCCAAATTGTAAAACAAATCTTAATAATAAAAATAATAAATATAAAATTATTAAAAGAAAAATGGAGGATTGAAAAAAAAAATGAAAGATGAAGAACATGGCACAATTGCCATACGAAATAGTGTTATTGGTGCATTTACTGCGACCCTTGTTTTTATTGTGTTATCAATTTTTATAACTGGTTGGTGGTGGTATATGATTATTGGTTTTATTTGGATTGGAACAATCTCTAATGTTCTTAGATTTTACATGGTAGAAAGAGTTAATTGTCCAAGCTGTGGTTCACCAGCTAATAAATTCGATAAATTTTGTAAAATTTGCGGTCATAAATTTCTCAATATGTGTCCTAAATGCCAGAAACCAGTTACAATTGGAGCAAAATTTTGTGAAGAATGTGGAACTGAGCTTAAACAACCTGAAAAAGTAGAACCACCAATTCCATCTGAAGAAGTAAAAGGAGCTATAATTAATTTTTGCCCAGGATGCGGTGAAAAAGTTGAAAATCCTAGCGCAAAACACTGTTCGTATTGTGGAACTGCTTTAAAATAAAAAATATCTATATTTTTTTTCTTTTTAATAAATATGTGATAAAAAAAATCTTTAATACAAGAAAAATAAGAGAAAATAGATGTGGTGAAAAACTGACTGATTATAGTTATAAATTGGCAAGTTCTGCTATTGGTTCAATGATTGGGACTCTAATTTTTGCTTTGATAGCTCAGATCCCAGGATTGGGATGGCAATGGTGGATTATCATGATTATTGCCTTCATATGGATTGGTTTCTTTGGCAACTTACTAAGGTTTTTTTTCATTGCTGGAAAGAAATGCCCTCAGTGTGGGGGAAATATTAGTAGAAATGCAAAATTTTGCAAAAAATGTGGCTACCAATTTTTTAAAGAATGTCCTCAATGTAAAAAGATGCTACGTTCTGGAGCAAGATTCTGTGATGAATGTGGAGCTCAAATAGAATAATAATCCTAATAAACTTAAATTTAAATTATACTTTTTTTTATTTTTTTGATTAAATAAATTAATTTAATAAATCAAAAATCTTCAATTTCATTCCGTCCTCTGCAGCGATAACTCTTTTTATTTCAGTTTGTTCCTGTAATTTTTTAACTTGGGAAGGTACAAAATTTCTATCTGACCTTGGGCTGTCCATATATGCTCCGAAATGTGTAATAATTAGTGTATTTGGAGTGGGATCAATCTTATTTAAATAAGGAATTACTTCATCCGTACAAAGATGCCGTTTACAATAGATCGAATTAGGTCTTAGAAGATTTAATACTAAGATATCGATACCATGAAATTGGTCCGGAAATTTATCAAATACCATTGTATCACTTGAAAATGCAATGGAATAATCTTTTAACTTAAATTTTACACCAAAACCTTGAATTTTAGTATGTTCTACTTTTGTTCCAATGATTTCTATTCCATTATAATTAAATGTATCTCCCGCCTTGAATGGAATAATTTTTTCTAACATATTTTGGTGATATTGACTAATATAATTAATAACATTTTGTGGCGCAAATAATATGCCTTTTTTTACGAGTTTTCTCTCATTATCATAAAATCTATTACGTGAAGCCTCGATCATAACTTGAATATCATTAAAGTGATCAACATGAAAATGAGTCACAAAAAATAATTCGGTCTTTAAAGGATCTTCATTATATTGATTTATTCTTACAATTGCTCCGGGACCAGGATCTATGTGTGCTTGGATTCCATTGAATTTAAATAAAATACCTCCAGTTGCTCGATATTGCGTTCTAATATGAATACGGCCACCTCCCGATCCTAAAAAGACAATTTCATCTTCCTTGTTGCTCATTAAACCTAATCACTTTTTTAAAAACAATTAAAGATAATGTTTCATTGAAAAAAATGTTTACTTAGTAAAATTTTTTAGATTTAGATAATTTATTATTATCAAATTAAGGGGATGTGGCCTAGCCCGGTTTGATTCTGAGTAGTTTCAGGACACGAGAAACGGCGCCAGCCTCCAGAGTTGGTGATCATGGGTTCAAATCCCATCATCCCCATTTATAAAACCTTAAATATCAAATACCTTATCTTCAATTAATTTATCAGCTTTATGCTCAAGATTTTCATAAGTTAGATCTTTTTTAGAATATCGCCCTTTTAAAAATTCAAGGGGGTTTTATATAATAATTAATTTCAACTCTTTCCGGTTCTTTATGGATCAAATATAATTTATCTCCTTTTTTAATATTGAATTTTTTTCGAATTTCTTTAAGAATTGTGATTATTCCTTTGTCTCCTACGATGGATTCAATATTAATTTTTATCACCTATTTGGAAATATTAAAAATTATTAAAATAAAAATTTAAAATTAAAATATAATAGTTTAAGCGGGAAACCAATGCCTACAAACAATGCACTGACATATTCTCTGTTTTCTCCCGTTTTTTAATATTAGTACACGGTTAACTAATACACTCCCACACTTTTCGCATAATTGCAAACCTGTTTTATCACTGAATATGGTTTGTTTATTTCTCAAATCTGTAGAAACCATTCTTATACCTAATAATTATAATAGATTTTTTTACTAATATAACTGCTTTTTTTTAGAATTTTCTTCAAATTTTTTTTTTCTTCACAAATAATTCTAATGTTTTTCAACTCTACTCTCTTTAATTGCATTAGAGCGACTCAATAATACCATTCTATTAATGAATTTATTAAATGTAGAATGATTTTCATTGAGTAAAAAATAAAATCCAAATCGTATCAATAGATTTTATAATCTTTAAAAGATTATTTTACTTATTACAGAGTAAATCACAATTTTCAAGCCCCATGTTATTTAATTATGTAATCGGACCAGCAGGAAGCGGAAAATCCACATTAGTTGCTCAGCTAAAAGATTACATCTCTATGAGAGATTCAGAAATAACTGTAATTGCAATTAATTTAGACCCAGGCGCGTTAGATTTAAAGTTTAATCCAGATATTGATATAAGGAATTATATCACCTTAGATGAAGTTATGAGGAAGTATAATTTAGGTCCAAATGGAGGAATGATATTAGCTGCAGATTTAATGATAAATTATATAGAAGATCTCAAATATGAGATAAATCAATATCAACCTGATTGGGTTTTAATTGATACTGCAGGTCAGTTAGAATTATTTGCTTTCAGGGAAGTGGGTCCAATTATCGCAAGTTCCTTAGGTTTCGGTGATGTTCAGAGATCGACAACTTTTTTATTTGATTCATATATGGTAAAACGACCGAATGGATTTATATCTACCCTGCTATTAGCTGCTTCGGTTCAATATCGATTTCTAAATATTCCACAAATTAACGCTCTTTCTAAAATCGATTTATTAGATGATGATTTAATTGATATGATCCTCGAATGGAGCACAGACTTTCAAAAATTAAGTGAGGCTACCAATGAAAGGGAAAAAGGTTTAATACGTGAATTATCTCTTTTAATATCCGAAGTATTTTCTCAACTAGGCTCTACATCTGAATTAATTCCAATCACAACGTTAAGAGAAGATGGTTTAGACATTTTATTTGGGACTCTTCAACGCATTTTTGATTCGGATAAATCAGAGTTTTATTGAATAAAAATAGTTTTAAATTTTAAAGATTTTTTTATAAAAATAGCATAGAAAGAATTGTATCCTTAATATGAAAATTATTGGACCAATAGCAGGAACAGGAACGCGTTTAAGACCTTTTACTTTTAAGAAACCTAAAGCTTTTATTAAAGTTGCAGGTAAACCAGTGTTAGACCATATTTTAAATAAATTAAAAGAGACTTTTGATACAGGGACCGAACTTATTTTGATTGTAAGTTATAAGAAAGAGCAAATAATTGATTATATAAGTAAAAATTACTCAAAGGATTTCAAATTAACGTTTATAGAACAAATTCCCAGAGGTTTTGATGGAGATGTGCCATATTATTGGGGTCTCGGCGAAGCTATTTATCTTGCCAAGGAACAATTCAATTTTCAAGAAGATGATTTGAACAAGAAAAGTATAAATGAAAAAAAAGATGGATGTTTGATTTTCTTAGGTGACATGGTTTTACTTGATGAGTACTCATATATTTTATATCGATATTATGAATCAGATGTGGATGGAATAATAACCGTTATGAGAGTTCCAAAGGAAGAAGCTAGTTCTTATGGAATTGTATCTGTTGATGATAATATGATAATCAAGAATTTAGTCGAGAAGCCTAAGGAATTTATCTCTGACCTAGCAATCGCAGGAATCTATGCATTTAGTAGAAAAACAACGAATGCTTTATTTAACAACATAAAAAAATATTTGGACAACAAATCTGAAGATTCTGGTGAAATTTATATGACTCCAGCACTTCAAGATTTAATAGATCAAAATTACAAAATCGCTGCAGTCGAATTGAAAAAAGGTATTTTAGATTTTGGGAGAACTACCGAACTTTTGAAAGGCAACCGCTATATATTAGAGCATATGGCTCAAATAAATGAAAAATCTTCAACACAAAATGTAAATTTCAAGTATAGTGTAATTAATACACCAGTAAATATTGAAGAAAACACTGAAATTACTCATTCTATTATTGGGCCATATGTATCGATTGGTAAAAATTGTAAATTAAAGAAATGTATATTAAAAAATTGCATAATCGAAGATGGTGCCTATCTCTCAAATATAATTACAGAAAATTCAATTATTGGGAGTTATGTTAAAATTGACAATCTCTCTAAAGATAATTTGATGATTGGTGATAAATGCCAACTAGTTTTAAATAATGACAAATAAGTATATGCCAGAAATGAAATAAAATTTTAAATTAAATAAAAATAAAGATTAAAGCAAGAAGATTTATTGATTATTTATATAATTTTTATTTTTTATAGAAAAAAGGTGACTCTTAACAATTGGTTGGGAATTTTATTGCCTGGGATGAAAGTAAAAAACCACGCGGAAGAATTGATATTAACTACAAAATAATAAAGCAACTCTTGGATTCTCAAGGTTTTGAATCATATCAATTTTCGGAATTTCCAATTATTCATGAATCTCTAAAACCTTATGATATTTTGGTGTTTGCTTGTCCTGATTTTGCAAAAATTTCACCTCAGGAAATAAATGAGATTGAGAATTGGGTGAGAGAAGATGGTGGTGGATTATTATTATTAAGTCATGCTGGAGGTGATAAGGGTCGTCAAACAAACCTTTCCGCTCTAGCTGAACGGTTTGGAATTACATTTGAAAATGATCAAGTGCTTTCACCTAATAATTATGGTATGGAAAATTTACCAAAGGTTTCTACATTTACACCACCTCATCAAATCAATGAAGGAATTAATGAAATTTGCTATCGTGCAGGTTGTTCTCTTACAACAATTGGGGGTTCTATTCCAATTGCTATGAGTGATCCAGATGCGGATCCCTTCTCAGTTCCTTTGATAGTCGTATCAGAAGCTGATAATGGGTTAGTATGCGCAATTGGTAGTTATGAAATCTTTAGAGATGAAATTGGCTGTGGAATTGAAAATGAAGAACATAAAAAACTTGCGCAAAATTTATTTAATTGGTTGATTTCTGAACATCGATTGAAATTAAAGGAAAAAGGAATTTCTACAATACCATCCAAAAAACCTGGACTGGCATATGGTTCAAGCTTACATCCTGCATTTTCTGATGCTGAAGGAAAGGTTGGTTCTCAACCGTATTCACCAATAACTGTGGAATCAGAAATTAAAATCTCCTCAAAAAGTGACCTTATACAGACTCTTTATTCAGTATTAGATGAATTAAATGCTTTAAGTGATGTTGTAAATAAATTGATAGATTCAGTAATCGGTTCAGAAGATGAAATTATTGAATTACTGGCAATCAAAGAAATGCAAGAAAAGATTCAGCAGCCACCACAGTTAGAAGAACCCCCAGATCTTGGAATAGATTTTGAGAAATTAAAAAAAGAAGTTGAAGCCGAAACCGCTGAAGAGGACAATGAACTTACAGATTTGACTGAATTACCTAAAAAGCCATCTACTAAAAAACCGTTACCTCCAAGACCGAAAGGGATGCCTCCTCAAAATAAGAAACATTCTAAAGCAGAATTAACAGCTGAATTAGAAGGATTAGAGAGTAAAATAAATTCAGTTAATAATTTAATTAAATTCCTGAAGAAAAAGAAAAGAGACGGAAAAATTAAACAAAATGATTACGATAAGCAAATGAAAAAATTAAAATATGATTTAGAAAATACTACCAATAAAATTGATGAGTTAAAAAAATTACTTAAGAAAAAATAAGCTTAATCAAGCATTTTATTATTTATAATTTTCTCTTTGCTTCAGTTAAAGCTTTTTCTGCTAATTTTGTAGCCTTATTTGCCTTTTCTTTTTGTTTTTTATATTTATCTTTCCATATTTTTACTTCAGAATCTAATTCTTCTATTTTTTTTGTTAAAAGTGCTATTTCTTTGGCCGATTTTTGTATCTCTTTTCCAGCAAAATATTTTTGAAAGAGAGATTCCGCTTCTACCAATTCACCTTCTGATTTGGCTTCTAATATTTTAAGTCTCTTCTTCTTTAAATCTTCAATAGTTTCTTTAGAAAGAAAATCGAGAGGATTAAATCCTATGCCTCCATGTTCTGTTTTTCGTTTTCTAATTTTTAGAAATAAAGGTGCGATCTTAACGGCATCACCACAAATTATACATTCACCTGGGTCTAATCTTTGAATTTCTTCTTTATATTCTGGACCTAAATCTTCAGCACTTGAAATAGTTATATCAACATCTCTTATATCAGTTAATTGATGTATTATCCATGTTCCTGCCTGACCTCTTATCGTAACATCTAATAGTTGGGGTTTTTGAGTAGAGATAACGAGATTTGCACCAAATTTTCTTCCTTCTTGAGAAAATAGTTTTACAGTTTCAGATGTGTCTGTTTTCTTTTTACCTGCAAAAAGATGGGCCTCATCTATAAAAAGATAAAAGGGTTGAATTTGTTTTGAGGTGCTAGCGTTATATAATTTCATAAGAATATCATTGGCAATAACCTCTTGAAGTTCCAATGGTAAACCTCTAAAATTTATAATTGTACATAAATTTGAAGCTACTAAATCAGTTGCATCTAAAGAAAAAATGTATTTTATGTCCACATCCGCTCCCTCATTCATATTTAAATCAGCAAATTCTATTATTTTTTCAACAAATTCACTAGGAGATATTTTTTCCTTTTCTAATTCCTCAATTGGAATTTCCGCTTCGGAATCTGAAGGAATACTTGGTAATTCTTCAATTGGTTCTGAAGATTTACCTATATCCCAATATTCAAGTTCTGGCTCTTCATTAGGAATTTCTTCATCAGTTTCTGAAATTTCTCTAGAAATTTTTAAACTAGAATATTCACCATGTCGATCAAAAATGACTATAGGAATTCCTTTTTTGAGGAATTCCTCAATTAACACTCCCATTGTATACGATTTGCCCGAACCAGATTTACCCGTAATAAAAATTCTACCAAAATTTTTTACTAATAAACGCACATCATATTTAGAATAACCAAGTAGAGTCCCAAAATGTAATGAATCTTCTTCGGGATTATCAATCCCAAAAGTTTCTATAATTTGCTCCCTTTTAGCAAGATAAACTTCACTTCCGATCTTAAATGGTCTTTTCGGCAAATGACCAAGAACTTTTATTGTTGCCATTAATCCTTGTTTATCATTCCAGATATCACTTATCTTAAATAAATAATAATCTTTCTCTTCCTTACTATCAGAATTAGTATAAATCACTAAATGATCGTTTCGCCCTAGATTTTTATCCACAATTAAAAAGTTAACCGTGTGTGTTGTTGTTTTACCTATTAACTTTCCAGCAATTATATCTTCTTGTTTAGACATTGAAATCTCTTACAAAAATAATGAATACTAAATATTTAATAAAAAATTACAAATAAATTTCTAACTATTTATTATAATTCTTATGATAATTGTTTATTAAAACCATCTTTTAACGAGAAAAGTAATAATAATATCATTCTATTCTTTTATTTTTTTTTTTTTGGCTTAAATTCATCAGGTACATATGGCTGGGCATATTTGTTAACAATCTTAAAAAAAACTTTATCAGAGACTCCCTTGGATATCTTATCTAACTCTTTCTTTATTATTTGAAAACTTTTTTGCACATCTTCCTTACTCGATTCTTCATGAGCTACTTTTACTCCAGCTACAATCTTTTTAATAATCTCATCAGGAATTTCTAAATCAAGTACTTTTATCTTCTCTTTAATTGCATTAATAATTGAATGAGACCCACTTCCCTTTCCGAGATAAAACTTCCGTCGTCTTCCAATTATTTTTGGATTTATCGGTTCATAACTTAAAGGATGTGCTAATATTCCTGCGATGTGAAGTCCACTTTCATGACTAAAGGCATAACGTCCAACAATTGCTTTATTTAAAGCGAGAGGTTGGCTAAAATATTTCTCCGTTATTTCACTTAACTCCATCAATTTGTCCATTTTTATACCAGTATCAATTCCATTCCTTTCCAATATTAAAACAACCTCTTCAAGAGCTGCATTTCCTGCTCTTTCACCATAACCGTTTACACATGTATGAGGATAGATACAACCCTCAAATACGCCTACGATGGTATTACATGTGGCTAATCCAAAGTCATCATGACAGTGTATTCCAATATCTGCTTTATTTTTATTTTTTCTTATTACATTTTCCATAATTTGGTTGACAAGGAATTTTGTTGAATATGGAGTTAATACGCCAACAGTGTCGCCTATTATAATGCGATCCGCACCAGTATCTATTGCTGTGTTGAACACATTAAAAATATGATCTAATTTTGCTCTTGTACAATCTTCAGACACCCAATTTACCTTTAAACCGTGATCTTTAGCACAAACAATCGCTTCTTCGATTATTGACAATTCTTTCTCTTCATCTAATTTTAGAAGTTTCATAAAAAAATCGGAAATTGGCATAAAAATTACAATTTCTTTTGCATCACTATCGATACAAGCATCAATATCTTCTTTCTTTGGTCTTGCAATAGCTAATATTGATGCATTATCATGTTTTTCTTTCATTAATGCCCTAACAATATCTTTTTGCGATTTAGAAACAGCTGGAAAACCAACAGCTATTAATTTTACTCCAGCTTCATCAAGAAGTTTTGAAATATGGATTTTTTCATCCAATGTAAGGA
>JAHLWE010000369.1 GCA_019058135.1 Promethearchaeota archaeon
ACTATGGATTTTAACAAAAAACTTTACTTTCAAAAAAAAAGTAAATCTTTATCTTTAAATACTTACATTTAGATATATTTTTGGAGGAATGTTTTTAATGTCAACAAATCAAATATTGGATAAAATTATTAAAGGAACTGAAAGGATTAATTCAAAGGCTTACACCCTAAATAGAAGCCTTCTTTTAGCACTCTGCTATTATTTCATCGATGGAATTCAATTCAGAGAATTAAAGACAGCATTAAATATTTCTGATGGAAACTTAAGCTCTAATCTTAGAGTTCTCACAAAGGTTGATTATCTCAAGAAAGAAGAAACTGTTCTGGATAAAAAGAAAATTAAATATTTTTCAATAACAAAAAGTGGTAAAAGAGAATTAGAAAAAATTATAAATTGGATAGAATTAATCAAAAAATTATTGGAGGAGGACAAAAATGAAACCGAGTTATAAAAAAATCATAGCCATTTTAAAATATTTAGGATTCTCAATAGAGAGATCAGATGGCCCTGATATTTCATTTAACTCAAGATTTAAAATTCAAAAGATCGCATATCTTTGTAAAGGCTTAGGAATAGATCTTTATTACAAATTCACTATTCGTGTTCATGGTCCGTATTCTCATGTCTTAGCCCAAGATTATTATAATTTTCCAGAGGCTATTGTAAATTTAGAAACGGATTATGTTTTAAATGAGAGTGAGAGACAAATTGCAAATAAGATTAAGGAGAACGTATTAGATCATTATATAACTAATGATTATGAGACAGAATTATTAGAAGCTGTATCATCTATAATTTATCTTAAAGAAGAAAATCCAGATATTTCTGATGATGATATTTTTGCAACGGTCAAAAACATGAAATCTCATCTAAAAGAATCTATGATTATAATTTCTAATAACATTTCTAAAGAACTATTATTTAAACCGGAGTTTTTAACAGATGAAATTAGAAAAGAATTAGATATGTGGGACAACATCGATTAATTTATCTATGGTGTAATATATTGACTTTAAGATGGAAAGGTTTTAAACCAAAATTCAAAGAAATATGGCAAGTAAATGTAACTTATACTGATTCACAAGGTCATGAACAAAAAGGGGAAAGACCTTGCTTAATAATAAAAGAGTTTCAAACTGGTGATATGGTATTAATTATACCATTTACGGGAGAATTAACTGCTGAACGCTTTCCTTATACAACAAAAATAGAAAGGAGTAATGAAAATGGATTACATAGTGATTCTATTGCTTTGGTTTTCCAAACGGAATCAATTAGTAAAAAAAGATTTAAAAGTAAAAGAGGGAGAATTAGTAGCAGTAAATATAATAAAATAGAAATACATATAAAAAATATATTTAGAATGTAGTCTAATTTTCAAAAAAAAACAAGAAAATTATTTAAAGATATTATTTAAAAAAATAGGAAGTGTTTACAAATCTATCTGGAAGACGACAGTAAATCCGTTCAGACCATTTTGTGTGCATTTGAGTAAAAGTTTATTTTTCAGCATAACCTAAAAGTAATTATACCCAAAATTTTTATTCCTGAAGTTTATCCTTCATTTCCATGTAGTAATCTAAAGAGGTGGGATTTTTAAAAACACCTCAATTGGCCATTTAAATTACTGAAAATCCAGATTTCTTGTTAATAAAGGTTTAGATAATGTTTATTAGAGATATTGGGAATTATTATAATTTCAATAATCTACTTCCATGAATTATCATCATAATTAGTATTTTATTCTCTTCCTCTAAAAACCTATAAATTAGTCTATATTTTTGAATAATTAATTCCCTATCACATGGGTTCTTAGATTCCGGTACTTTACGGCCTATTTGAGGAAATTGTTTAATATATTCTATAGCTTCATGAACAGTTACTTAAAATCTGGACATCTTTAGACATCCTCTTTAATTGACCTGTAACTGAAGGTCATAACCGCCCCATATAGGGGCAGTCAATTTGATTTTATATTATATATATTATTGTTCCGGTATTTTACAATATTTCTTGATGCATTTAAATCGGAGTCCAATTTTAAACCGCAATAGGGACAGGAAAATTGCTTACCTTTTCTGGACCCGCTCTTTCCGCAACAAGAGCATCTCTGTGATGTATATTTTGCAGGTACTTTTTGAAATTTAATGAAGTTCAAATCACATTGAAGTTTAATGGCATTTTGAACTTGAGAATAAAACCAATGCGCCTGCCAAAATGCCATAAACTCACCCGCATCTCTCTTCTTCGAGTGGGTTGCCCATCTTAAATCCTCTACTTTAATTACCGAAACATTCCAGAACCTTGCCATCTTAATAACATAATTATTTAGATGATTGACAATCTGTATATTTAATCGGTTTAATCTATCCCAACAAAGTGATAAGTTCCTCCTTGTTTTATTCCATTTTAGCTTGGCTCGATAATTGGTAATATTAAATAGTAATAAACGCTGCTCGTAATTATTTTTCTTCTTTTGTAATAAAACAATCTGCTCACGAAGGCGTATTAGCTTTAATTTTATATTTGAGAGATTGCTTCCTTTTTCGTTTTTTCGAACTTTTTTCTGAGAATACAGTTTACCATCATCTAAATTAAAGTTCATATCAAATATTTGCCTTGGCCCGAGAAAATAACGAGCTAATTCTATGTCTTGCCTTTTATCCCATACACTTATAACCGCAAAATGTTTTAACCCTAAATCTATTCCCATCTCAATATCAAGATTATTATGGACTTGAGATGGTTTCGAACTGTCCTTCTTTATTTTTTTAAAAGGAAGGTTAAGGAGTAATTTATGGTTTTTTAAAGTTATGGTTGGCAGTGCGGGTTCAAAATTATTTTCTTTTAATCTCTTTATTCTTTCTTTTCGATCTCTTACCATAAAGTTTTTAAACTGATGGGATTCTAGCCCTATTTTAATTTTATAATAATTATACTGCTTTCCGCTGCAAAAATTAGAATAATTTTCTTTATATACGTCTCGATTCATGATTGAAATTGATAGTTTTTTATGTTCGGGCATTTTTACTAAATTATAAATATCTAAATTAATTTCCTGAAATTGCTTAATCATCAATGAAATGAATTGTTCGGAGATAAAATACTCTTTTAATAATTCTCGTACTTTGTATTGGAGTTTAATCTCGAAATATCGTATAAACGAATCATAATTGATCTCTGCGATTTTTATTCGAGGGAAATTGGGCTTAAAAACTCTCTTAAGGACGTAAGAATTAGGATTTTGCCGAAAATCTAAAAGCTCCTTGTGATACGCTTCGGTAATTAATTGATGTAAATCTAAATGAACTATTTCTTCTAAAATCCCTTTCTTAATACCGTCTAAAATTAACTTACGCTTTTTTTTAAATTCTTTTTCACAAGAAAACTCCGCATCTCCTATAAATGTTGAGATAAAGTCAACCAAATTCTGAAGGCTTTTTGAATATTCTACAAGCTTATTAGAGTTACTTTTTCTTTTAACTTCAGCTTCTTTTTTTATTTTCTCTCTTAGAGATATTATCTGCTGTGCCTTTCTATTGGTAAGCCATTGTATTTTCCTGAAATATCCGTCTAAAATATACTCGGGTAACTCGGAAGGGAGAATAACAATTTCCTTTTTCTTTTTTGTTCGAGAAAAACCGGTTGCCACCTTCTCAAGCAAACAGTCGTCAAATCTTAAGAATTTAAAAGTTTCTCTTAGTAATTTTTGTAATGAATTGGTTAAGGAAATATCAGAAAATAAATCCTTACTTTCAAAATCATTCTGAGAAAGAAAAAGGTTGCGTAATTGAAATATGAAGTTGTTTAAGAAAAATATATTTAAAGATTGCTTTTTTTTAAAACAATCTTGACTTAATACTTGTTTAAATACTTTTAGCTCTTTCGAGCTGAATCTTTTGCCCCTCAAGAAAGAGAACGTAAATGCCTTATCCTGCCTAAATTTATCTATTAACTCACCGATTATTATTTTAAGATTTTCTGTACGCTTAACCCATTCCCTTACCACTAAATACGCATCGTAAAAGGCACATTGTTTTGCCCTTTCTTTCAATTCAATTGATTGAAATTGAGGTGATTTAATCTGACTGAAATTGAGTCTATCATAGACGGCCTGACGGAATTGACTCATCGAAGTGGAATTATATGAGCGATACGAGTTTGTTTTAATGTCACTAACCATTAAAGAGACGTATTTATTTTTTAACGCTCTTACCTTAACAAGAAGATTAGTCTTTTCTTTATATGATTTGATTTTTAAGGATATATCTGAATCTTCAGGTAGTAATGAAAATCTCCGGGTAATTGTTGTTGCGGACATGAATCTTTATAAGAAAGATTTACTAATTCAGTTATTAAATTAAAAAGAAAGTATTTAGATTTTTAAACTTAAGGAGTGGGTAGATTTACTATTTTTTTCTTTTTCTGTTCACCTCATCCTATATAATTTTTCACTAAAAGAATGGACAATTGCTACAAGGTCCTCAACCAATTCGCTTTCAGGAGGTTTATCGGCTAAATTTATTCACACAAATTATTTTAACATTAAATTCAGATAGATATTTTTCTATATATTTATATCCAAATCC
>JAHLWE010000370.1 GCA_019058135.1 Promethearchaeota archaeon
GATTTAGAGCGTGGAGTGAGAGTTGCTCTGTTTAAAGCATTAAAATCTGACATTTTAACTTATGAAAATTTCGTCCATTCCTTAGAATTAGTAGGAGGTACTAAAATCCATGTTGAACAACAATATTTTTTGAGTGCTTCTGAAAGAAAATCTTTCGGGGATAAAAAAATATTAAGAATAAACCATAATAATCTTGAAGGTCCTCGTGAAATTTAATAATTAATATATCCAGAAATTTCCTGTTGATTATATAAAAATAATAATTAAAAAATTGAAAGATGGAATCAGAGAATATAATCTTTTCTTTAGAAAGAATAAAAGAATTAACTAATTCTATAGATATAATTCAAGGAAAATTAAATTTAATTAATAAATTATATCTCATTTATAAAGAAGCACTAAAAAATTTACTCAAAAAACCAAATCTAATGGAGAATGACAGAATAAAAATTTTTAATGACTTAGATAACTTATTAGAAGCAATCTATTCAAAATTATCTAAAAACTCTGAATTTAACTTAGAAAATTGGTTATTATTTAAAGATTTACTATTATCTCAACATATACTTACAATAAAAAACATTTTAACAGAAAAAAAATTTTCTCAAGAATCTCTAAAAAAAGTTGGTATTTCATTAATTAAAAACAAGAGAGTATCATCTTTTTTAGAAAAAATAAGTTTTATTTTTTCACTCGATATTGATTTTTGGGAGTCAATAGTTAATGCATTAAAAAATAACCCTGATTTTTTAAAAACCCTAAATAAAATAAAAAAATTTTGTCAAAATGAGATGGAACGACTATTAAATATTGAACTAAATAAAATTCCTAAAAACATTGACTATAAAATTATTAATGAGTTTAAAAAAGAATTCAAAAAAAATAAAATTTCTTTTAAAGAATTCATGATAACTTCAAAATCCAGATTTCCTAAAAAGAAATTTGCCCGAGAAAAGATTACTTTAGAAACTAAAAAAAAAAAGAATGAATTTGATAGATTAAAAGAAAAACAAGATACACGATTCAAATCTTATGATAAATTATTTACTCTTTCTGAAGACGAATTTCAAAGATTAAAACGTAAAAAAAAAAGAAAAAAATTAGATTCTTTATCTAAATTAGAAAAAAAAGAGTATCCCTCTCCTGATAAAAAAAAGGAGATAGATAAAAAAAAAGAATCAACCCAAATTACAAAACAAGATTTATTTAGCAGAGAAATAAAAGAAAATATTGAAGATGACATCGATCCTATAGAAGTGATTAGAAAAAGAAAGCAAAAAAAGGAAGAAGAATTTGAAAAATATTTAAATAAAATTCAGAAAAAAACTAAAAGAGGTTCAGACTAATTAATTCTAATTCAACTATAATAACAATTAAAGATTTTTCAGTGGAGATAAAAAATAAATTTAATATTATTCAAGGCAAATTTCTTTCTCAGGATTTAAATCAACTTCAATTAGGAAATTATATCTCCCTTCTTGATGATATTCCAAAAATTAGCTTAGAAAAGTTACTAATTTTATATAAAAAAAATTCAAATGGACTGAAAAATCTGATTGACAATATTAATTTTATTGAAATTATAGCAAAATATACTCAAATAACTCAAAAAGATATTGAATTTTTAGATAAATATCTCTCTTTTTTAGAAAGTTGTATTTCACTCTTAAAATTAAACCAGCTCAATCTTGAAAAGAAAAAATTAAAAACCGAACTAAAAATTGCCCAAGAAAGAAATAAATCAGCAGAAATTGCTACTAAAATAACTCTATTAAATAAATTAAATGAATCGATTAATGAATATCATACTAGATTAAAACTTTTTGAAGAGGATTTTTTTTCCATCAAAAATCAAAAAAAAATGCTTGAATTAAATCTCGAGAATTTTAAAAAAACACAAATTATATTAAAAAAAGAACAAAAGGACATTTTTAATCAAATTAATATTCTTACACGAGAAGAAGAGAACCAGAGTGATAATCAAAATAAAAAAATTTCAACTTTAAGGAAAAATGCAAAAATTTTAAGAAATAAAATTAACAATCTCAAGCAAAAAATTGAAAATTCCCAATATAAATTAAATCAAAATATGCCAAAATTTAAAGAATTTGATAAAATTTATCATAACTTAAAAGAAAATCTTGAAATTGATAAAAAAAAAATGAAAAATCTTCAAATGGAATTAGAAGAAGTTATTGATTTAGATAAATTGGATGAAGAAACAAAATATGGTTTAAAAGAACTATCTTATATAAGGCCGATAAGCTTAATCAAATCAAGTATTAATAACATCACTAAAGAAATAATAAAAATTGAAAGTTACAATCATAAGTATTTTAAAAATGAAAATGATCTCTTAATAAAGGATTTAGAGCAGTTTAAATCCAATTTAGACGACTTTTTTTCGAAAGAGTTGGAAGAATTCGATATTAATGAGCTTAAAAGCAAAATAAAATCTTTAAATAAATTAGGTATTTGGCTATATAAGTTCCAAAAATTACTAAATGAATTTTTGGAAACGATTAATTTAAAAATTTCTATTGATTTTTTTTTTAATTTGACACCAAATTTTGCTAGAAATAGTCAGATTATTATAAATTTCAAACGTGTTAAGGAAGAAGCTGTCATATATGATAATTTGACTACTCCTGAGAAGGTATTTTTTATTATATGTTTTTATTTAACCATTGAAAGCCTTAAAAATAAGAGAAACATCATTTTCACAAATCTTATAATACCTAAGGATTATAACAAAAAAGGTTCTATTTTTAGAACTTTAACAAAAATTATGCCCGTTTTTAATGAAAGTCCAGATTTAAAGGAGAAATCATTAACTTTTCTAATTTCTGGATTTAAACTATCGAAAGATATCAAAAATGTTCAATTATATAACATAAATAATACTTAATTGAGAAAGAGAACAATGAATAATACAAATACAAACAATAATGATAATTTAGTGAAAAAATTTTCCAAAATTATTCTCATTAATGAAAAAAAAATGATAAGGGAAAGGGATCTTATTGAAATGTGCTCAAATCTAGAAAATTTTAATGATATTATCAAAAAAGTACACAATAATCTAAAAAATATTGGATTTGAATTAGTTAAAACTTCGTACCTAGAAGAAAAATATTACATCTTGACAACTGAAGGTAAAGAAAAAGCCTTATCCCCTATTCATTATGGAATTCTCGCATTAACTATTGCTTTAAATAATGAAATAGGTGAAAATTTAAATTATTTCGAGTTAAAGAATATTCTAAAAGATGTATGGGAAAATGTTGAATATTTAATAAAAAATAATTATTTAGCTCAAATAAAGAGTAGAGATTATCATCTAATTAAAATTACTCCTATAGGTAAAGGTGTTTTAAAAAACATAATTTCTGAAATTAATTTAAAAAAAATTTTAGAACTTTTTGAAAAGACAAATTAAATACTCTTACCTTCCTTAAGATCAAGGACAAATTGTTCAGAAATTTTCTGTATTCTTTCTGCTGAGGGTCCTTCCCCAATCACTTCGATTTCTCCATCTTGTTCCTTAACCTTTATTTTTCCATTTAAAATACTTATTATCGATAATTCACTTTGATAATCAACATGTCCTTTAGGGAATATTTTAGCGATTCGATCTGCCAATGCTTCCATAGGAAACGGCTCTTCTTCCACTGTAATCATTCTCCATACACCTGAATGAATAATAACCTTAGGTATTACTGCTCCTTTCTCGTTTTTAGCATTCTCAATTATAATATCACCAGAATCGGAAACGCCTTTAAGAGTTCCCACAAAAAATTTATCATCAGATATATGAATTTTTACAAGTGCATCCAATAGATTACCAAGTTCTTGATTATAATTTCTAAGCATCATAACAATTTATTCTAAGTTTTATTACAATTTATTCTTTTCTACTTTATCATATATCGAAAGGAAAGGTAGCCTCCCAAAATTCCTCTAAATGCAGTGAATTTCTAAAAATTTAATCGAATTGTTGAAACCGAAATTTAGAATAGTATATCAAATATGATGCTAAAATTCCCCCCAACTCACTGCAATAGATAACTATGTATATTGGACCAATTGTAAATCCTAATATTAAACCTGGAATTAATCTTATTAAGACTAAGAATATTAATAGTATTTTTCCTGACATTCTTATTGGAATAAAGAAAATTAATAAAGTAAATCGCCTGTTCAAATTGGGAAATATAAGAAAAGATATTATCCCTAATATTGCGCTCCATCCCAATCCGATAGAATAATAAATGGAATCAAGTTCATTTATAGGATAAAGGGGAACTAATAGAAATCTAAATAAAAGAAAAAACAAACCAGAAAAAAGCCCACAAAACATATACAATGCCAATAATAATTTGGTTCCGTACCTTTGTTCAATAGTTCTAGCCATATTATATAGAAAAAAAATCATAATAAATAATAAAAATATCCCAAAAAATCCCTCAGCATAAATAATAAATAGTGCTGTAAAAAATGTATGATAATAATAATTTAAAACACCATATCCACTTAAATTTAGATATTGTGGTAAAAAAATTGCAATAATGGACATTATAACAAGTGCTATTACGATAAAATTAGTTCCATTCATTTGGCTTGATCTCAAAAAGGAAATATGTGTTGTTTTCATTCTTTTCTTGTGTTCTTTTTCTCTTTTTTTGAAAATCTTTCTTATCTCCTTCTCACTTAAATATTCACCTTCCTTGTATAGTCTTTCTGGAGAAATCTCTTTTTTTAATGAAATTTCTCTGGAAGTAATTGGAACTTCACTAAATTTTGGTATATGTTTTAACTCAAAAGTACATTCATGATTCTCGGGCAAGCGATGATTTTTACAAAAGTAATTTCCGC
>JAHLWE010000371.1 GCA_019058135.1 Promethearchaeota archaeon
GAATAAAATTCTTTAGCTAATTCAAATGATTCATGATCACTCTTATCATAAGCAATAATTGCTCCTCTAGCACCTTTACAATATTGAGGGAAGAGAAACCTATATCGTTCTTCTCCCGTAATATCCCAGATATGTAGTTTCACTATTTTATCAGAAATTTCTACCATTTTTCTATGGAATTCTACTCCAATGGTTATATTAGATCCTTCTACTTCAGATGGCATTGGGAATAATTTATATTTTAGCTCATCATTTAGGCCTATGGTAACAACTTTTAATGTATAGTCCTCTTGTTTGCCCCATTCTTCAAAATGTGTTAAAAATTTTTTATATCTTTCAATTTTCTTACGTAATTCATGCAATTGACTTCTACCCGTACTTGAGAGTGTTATGCCTAAAACTCGTCGTATAATAGCTTCTGCTTGTCCTTGACTGATTGTTTTATCATATTTTATATGAAGATCAAATGCGATTTTTGAAATTAACCAATTCAGGTCAAATTTTTGAATAAGAGCTTGAATTAAATGTTGCATATTCTTTTTAGAGCTCCTAATCCAATCTTCTTCTACAAGAATAGTTTTAGATAATCCTACATCACTTTCTGTCACCAGTTCTTCCTTATTATAATTGCATTTTTTTAAAAAAGCTTCCAAATTTTCTAACTGTTCATTAGATAATGCTCCATTTTTTATTTTCTTCCCTTCAGTGTTTTCATTTTTCATTTCAAAATCATCTCATACTTTGTTCATTTTTTTGGACGTTTAATATGATCTTGGACGTCCAAGATTATAGTGGACATTATGATATATAAACTTTTGTATATAATAAATTATTAATTGTATCGAAAAAATCGCCAAAAACATATGATACTGAGAAAAAAAAGCAATATTAAAACAATCGAAGGAAATAATTTACCCCAAATGATACTTATAATTTAGATTTTTGGCACAATCAAAGTTAAACTTGTTATAATTTATTTTTTCCTGTATCTTAAGTAAAATATTTCATTTTCTACTTTTTGTTCTAAAATTTTAAATCCTATGCTTTTAGCTAAATTTGAAAAATATTGCATGTCTTGTTCCTTATCCCATAATGTTGCAAAACCCCGATTGATTGTTTTATCACTAATTTTTATTTCTAGGTTTAATCCAAATAAGTCTTTTTCTTTACTATTTCTATCAGGTATATTTACATCCCAGAGAACAAATTCCCCATTTAATTTCAAAACTCTATGAATTTCTTGAAAAACTTTTTTATGGTCTATTACTGGAATATACATCATTGTAAAAAAGGCTGTTGCTGTATCAAATGTATTATCCAAAAATTTTAATTCTTTTGCATCCATAATTATGTTTAAAGCGCCACTATGCGGAGCATCTTCAAGTTCTTTTTTGTTAGGATCTATTGCAACAACTTGTTCGTCTTTAAATTGTGCTATTACTCCTTCTCCACCACCTCCAATATCTAAAATTCTACCTTCTAATTTAATATTTGTTAGGTCAATTTTCTGTGTATCAATAAAAAAAACCTTTTCTTTCGCAAGTTCTTCTAAAAAAGAATCAATAGCTTCTTTATCTGCATGCCACTTATTGTCTATTTTTTTTCCTTTAATTTTACCTTCTTCGAAATAATTTGTTATTTCTTCTTCGTTTAAATATTTATGAATCATTTCACAAATATCTGCAACATCATAGAATTTTACATCATCTACTTCTTTCATACAATATCCACTTAATTTTTTAAGAGATTTTCTTAAAAGTAATACTTTTTTATTATTAAGATTTGTAATTTTAGAAAATAAAAATAAAATAAAAATTTTTATTTGGGGTGTCCTAAAGAGCATATTTTTAGACAGATTGAGCAATAATTATCATCTATTAATCTTTCTATACATTCTGAGCGATCTATGCGCGATATTACCCCAGAACCCTTGATTTTTTCAACAGGTTCTTCCAAGGCAGCTTTACAAAATTTAATGCAAGCCCCACAATTATTGCAGAATTCTTCTATTTCACTAAAGTCTCTTTTTTTTCTATTAAGTGGAATATCAGCATCAATCGTTATTATTCCAATACGTTGTCTTGGACCAAATTCAGGGGTAACAAGCAATCCAAGTTGTCCTATTATTCCAATATTTGCAGCTACAGCGTGGTAAGGAAATAATAATTTTCCACCAAATGGATGGTGTGCTTCAGCTTTATAGCCTTGTTCTTGTAAGTAATTTGTTAGTTCAATAACAATATCTCCTAATTCTTTAAAAACTCTAAAGGCTTCTATTGCGCAGAAATAACTTGGAGCCGTCTTGATTTGTTCCCAGTCTAGCTCCATACCAAGCACAATGGCATTTTTTCCATAAACAGTGAGATTTTTAAAAATATAATTTTCATTAACCGTTGTATATCCAATTAGGTCTGCACCTAAAAGTTTAGCCTATTTTTCAAAATTTTCCCAAAATTCTGGCGTGGTGGCTGTTTTAGTTTTGTTTTTATTTCCGTATTTTGTTTTACGTGCTATATCAAATCCAATAATCGTTTTTCTGATATATCTACTAAATATTTTTAGATCTTTTGGCGGAATAACTCCTTTTAATTTCATCTGAAAGAGTTTTTTTGGCATTATAAACTCACAGCCATCATTGTGACCAATATAAGTAGGGTCAATTTTTTCATTTTGCAATTTATTAACACCTTCCTTAAATATATAAGAATATGTGAATTGGATTAATAAAGATTGATTTTATATTCAATAATCTGGTATATTTATTTTCTAATAAAATTTAAAATACGTTAAATATCTCCTGGCCCTAAATTTATCCGTTCCCGAATTTTTTCTAATTTCGCAGTTGCTCCGAAATATTCTAACCACCAAGTCACACCAACTTCTGCATATTGTTTAAATCTTTCATTTGTTGATTTTTGACTTTTTCCAGTCGTTTTACCCATAAATACAATATCAAAAGGAGTATCCAAAGCGCGATGTTTTTTTATGAAATTTATTATCTCTCCTAAATCAGCTAGGGTTAATTTCCCTCGAAAATTTTCTTTTAATGGAAAAATACCATCCAATTTACGAGCAGCTCGAATAAACGGTCCCTTTTTTGGCCATTGTCCAGCCCCCCATATTGGAATTCTTGGTTTTTGCACTGGTTTTGGTAAGAATCTCACATTATCAATATTATAATATTCTCCATTATAACTAAAGGGCTTACCACTCCAGAGACCAATTAAGATATCAATTCCCTCTTCCAGTTTCTTAGCGCGCACTTTTAAATCAGATTCCTCACCGAAAGCCTCAAACTCTACCTTTGGAGGTTCTCCCAAACCTACACTTAAAATCATTCTCCCTTTAGATAAGTGATCTATTGCAACTGTTTCACGAGCGAGCTTCCAGGGGCGTCGACGTGGTAAGGGAGTAATAGTGGTTCCAATATGAATACTTTCGGTTGAAATTGCCATTACTGCCAGAGCAACCCAAGGATCAACAATTGGATAAGGGAAGTTTATATCAACCAAAATATGATCCCATATGAAGTATCCATCCCACCCAGCATTTTCTACTTCCTTTGATAATTCTGCTAATTTTCTTGCGTAGCCAAAAATAGGACCATAATTTGGAGTATATAAACCATATTTTAATTTTTTAGCCATTTTCTCATCAATTTTCTTTAAATTGAAATTCATATATAAAAGCTCATGCTGTATAAAAAAATTAATTTATTTTGCTAAATATTCAGAATAAAATCAATCTAAAAGAATTTTTATCAATTCTTGTAATTAAATTAATTTTAAAATTGAATTATTCATATTTATGTAGAACATAAGTTTTAAATTTTGGACGGAACTAATTTTAGAATATATGACACAAAAACTGAATCTCAATATTGGCACAATTGAAACAACTATGCTTGGTCCTTTATGGGCTCGAGCAACTTTTAGCAAGTTATATCCTGATTTGTTAAATGACCCTAAAGCAGCCCAAATTATTAAAATCCTTGATTATAATTTTTCTAAAGTTCAAGAATTTCTTGATGAATGGCGCGGACTTGGTCTATTAGTCAGAGCTAGGAGCTTTGATAATGCTCTCAAAAAATATATTGAGAAACATCCGAATACGACTGTAGTTAATATTGGAGCTGGATTAGATACAACCTTTTTCCGTGTAGACAATGGTAAGATTAAATGGTATGATTTAGATTTACCTGATGCGGTTGAATTTCGTAAAAAATTCATTCCCGAATCGCCCCAGAGTATATGTATTGCAAAATCTGCATTAGATTACAGCTGGTTTGATGATATTGAATTTAACGCTGAAAAAGGCATTTTCTTTATAGCAGGTGGGTTTATTTACTATTTTAAAGAAGAGGAGATATATGCTCTTTTTAGAGCAATGGCTGAAAGATTTCTGGGTGGTGAAATTATTTTTGATGCAATCTCAAAACTTGCTAAAATAATAATGAATAGAAGGTCAAAAAAAGCGGGTGCTGAAGCAAAATCTTTCCATTTTAGTGTTGGCAACCCTATGAAAAAATTTCCGAAATGGTCCAACAAAATTGAAGTGGTTGATTGGTTTACTATATGGGCTCGAACTCCGCGCAATCAAAACTGGAGTAAAAAAACCATTAAAATGATTAATATTGCTGAGCGGTTTAAAACGGCAAAGATTGTTCAAGTGAGATTTTTAAAATAGTTTAATAAAAGGTGGAAACTTCCAAAAACTTATTAATATGATTGATTTAACGAGAATAAAAAGAAATCTTCAAGAACTTTCTTTCCCTCGCCGTTATGGTACAAATTCAGAAAAATTAGCGTTTGAAAAGATTAAACAGAAAATTGAGAAATTAGGGTTAAAAACCGAAAGCCACTCTTTTGTTTTTTCTACTTTTTATTCAAATGTTTTGTTAAAAGTTTATGTTATTTTAATATTTATCACTCTTTTTTTGAAATATCTTAATGTCATAGATGTAATATTTATTCTGTTCTTAGGTATTGTGATTTTTATATCGTTTTTGCTTTTTTTAATTTCAAGGAACCCTGAGAAAATAAAATTTGGCAAAAAACAAGGTTCTCAAAATTTACTCGTTAAATTAGATTCAGAAGCAGAAATGAATAATATGAAAGAGATGAAAAAGAAATTGATTTTTATCGCGCACGTAGATTCAAAAGGTCAGACTTTACCTATTATATATCGAATAGTATCTTATTATGTTTGGATTATATCTGTTTTAATTATAATAATTGTATTTTTTTTAAGATATATCTTTCAAACACATTTTTTCTTGCTTTTCCATTCAATAGCAAGTGGAATAATGGTATTAAATTTAATTTCTTGCATTTTAATCCTAATGAATATATCAAATAATAATTCTGATGGAGCATTAGATAATGCAACTGGTATTGCAATAGTTCTTGAATTATTACACCATTTTCAAATTGAGAAGATTCAATCTAAAAATTTCAATTTCTGGTTTTTGTTTACTGGAGCTGAAGAAGTTGGAACGATGGGTGCTAGATTTTTCTTAAATAGTCTTCAGAAATATGACAAGAATGAATTTATCATAATTAATTTTGATGCAATTGGTAAAGGAATTGATCTATTCAAATTTGGTATTGAGAAAAATGAGTTACTTAAATTTATTAATTTAATTTTTAAATCTGCAAGAGAGAATAATTTAGAAATTAAAAAAGGACGAAAAATAATAGGAGTTCATAGTGATGGATGGATTTCTGCGAAAAAAGGATTTAATGGTATAGGTTTTGGTGATATCAGTGTGTATAAATATGTTCACCGAAAACACACTATTGATAATGTCGATTATGAACTTTTATGTAATTTTTGTCAAGTAATCGCTTCTGCAATAAATCAATTAGCTGATAATGATCAATTTTATTAATATAAATAACAATATTTTCTTAAGTTTAATTCATTTTTAGATGTATTAACAATGGAAAAAATGATTGCCTTTTGTGGAATAATTTGCTCTGAATGCCCTGCATTAATAGCAACCCAAGAAAATGATGATGAGAAAAGAAAACAAGTCGCTGAATTATGGTCTAAAATGTATAAAAGTGAAATAAAACCAGAGGAAATTAATTGCGACGGATGTTTGGCAAAAAGCGGAAGATTTTTTAGATACTGCAATGTGTGTGAAATAAGGAAGTGTGGTCAGGAAAAACACCTTAAAAATTGCGCTTATTGCGAAGATTATATCTGCGAAAAATTAAGCAGTTTTTTTGATGACGCTGGTCCAGATCTAAAGCACAATCTTGAAGAAATTAGAAAAAAACTATAATTAATAAAAAATTGACAATGACTTATAGAAATGAAGAGAAATGAAATAGAATCAAATACTAAAATTTCAATTATTCCTGAACCAGTTAAAATAATTTCAGAAGAAGGTATCTTTACGTTTAATAAAAAAACAGTTATTTTAACAGATTTAAAATTAAAAGAAATTGCTGAATTTTTAAGACAATTTCTAGCTCAAGCGACAGGTTTAAATCTAAATATAAAAGATCTTACCCAGATAGAAGAAAAAAATAACACTATTACACTCAGAATTATTGATAATATGAAGAGTTTAAAACATGAAGGATATGATCTAAATGTTTCCCAAGACAAGATTGAGATCTCGGCTCTTACTCCAACGGGGATTTTTTATGGAATTCAAACATTACGACAACTATTTCCACCTAAAATAGAAAGCCTTTCTCAAAAAAACTTAGAGTGGTCTATTCCTTGTGTAAGAATTGAAGATTTTCCCCGTTTTACTTGGCGTGGATTTATGTTAGATGAAGCAAGACATTTTTTTGGTAGAGATATTGTTAAAAAAATTCTAGATCTAATGGCATTCTTAAAATTAAATATTTTTCATTGGCATTTGACTGATGATCAAGGTTGGAGGATCGAAATAAAAAAGTATCATCTTCTCACAGAAGTTGGCTCGAAAAGAAAAGGTACTATTATAAGTAAGAGAAAAGGGATAGATGGGATTCCTGTTTCTGGATATTATTTACAAGAGGATTTAAAGGAGATAATTAGTTATGCGGCAGAGCGATTTATTACTATAATCCCTGAAATAGATTTTCCCGGCCATTCAACGGCGATTCTTGCTTCATATCCAGAATTAAGCTGTATTGGCGGACCTTTTGAAGTCAGTACTCGTTTTGGTATTCACAAAGAAGTACTTTGTGTAGGTAAAGAAAAGGTTTTTGAGTTTGTACAGGATGTTCTGAATGAAGTAATGAATATCTTTCCTTCTGAAATAATTCATATAGGTGGGGATGAGGTTCCAAAAAGACGGTGGCACAAGTGCCCTGATTGTCAAAATCGGATGAAGGATGAAGGTCTTGAGACCGAAGAAGATCTACAAGCTTATTTTACAAACAAAATTACAGACTATATAACTTCTCATGGGCGCAACTTAGTGGGCTGGAATGAAATTCTAAATGAAAATTTGGATAAAAATGCTATTTGTCAGTATTGGACACATAATTTTGATAAAGTTCTAGAGCATCTGAGAATGGGTAGGAATGTGGTTATGTCAGAACTGAACGCCGTTTATTTGAATTTTCCTTATAATTTACTTCCATTGCGTAAGACTTACATGTATGACCCCATTCCAAATGAATTAGAACGAAACCTATATGAACATATACTTGGTCTTGAGGCTTGTTTATGGACCGAATATATTCCAAATAAAAAACGTCTGGAATGGCACACATTTCCACGCCTAATTGCAGTTGCGGAAATTGGATGGACACCTAAAAAGAAAAAAAATTTTCAATCCTTTCTGAAACGATTAGATTATTTCCTTAAAAGGACTGATTTCCACGAGATTAATTATGCTTCAAAAGATGATTTTGAAAAAGAAGATATAAAGAGTTAAAATAATCCGTAAAATAAGATATTTAAAAAAAGTGTAGAAATTTCAAATACAGAATTTAATTAATTATAGAGAAAGTTATAATGAAACGAGAATTTAACATTGTAATAGAAAGGGATGAAGATGGATATTATATCAGAAATGTTCCTGAATTACCAGGCTGCCACACACAAGCTAAATCTTTAGATGAGTTACAAAAGCGAATCGTTGAAGCTATCCAATTATATCTCGAGGTTGATAAGGATAAGCTTGAAAAACCTACTAAGTTCGTAGGAATTCAGAAGGTGGAGATTTCTTTTGAAAAAGCTTAACCCAATTGCTCCAGAAAAACTTATCAAAATCCTCAACAAACAAGGTTTCAGAGAAATAAGACAAAAAGGAAACCTTTTCATGAAGGTGAAAAGATTGGAAGAGAGTTGCTAAGAAAAATTTTAAGAGATATAGATATGGCTCGTGAGGAATTTCTTGCGCTTCTTTAATAATAATTTTAATTTGATTTATTCTCATTTTTCCATATTTTTTTGTCTTTCAGATAAAAATATTAAGTAAAATAAACATAATTATAATTGATTATGGTGGAAAAATTAGTAATAAATGGCGTAGAGCTACGTTTATCCGAACCAGTAGATATAAATATGGATTGGGTCGGTGATGATACGCTTATTAGACAATTAAAAGCAGCTTGGTTATTGTTAGATGATGATGATTTACCTTTAAATCCACGAATTTTAGGAAAACCAGGTGTTGGTAAAACTACATTGGCGTATGCCGCAGGAAAATCCTTGAATAAACCGGTTTATTTATTTCAAGCCTCAATGGATGTAAGACCAGAAGATCTTATTATAACACCTATCATTGCCGCAAAAAATGAGATAGAATACCACGCAAGTTCTTTAGTTTCAGCAATGATAAAGGGGGGTGTTTGTGTATTAGATGAAGGAAATCGAATGTCAGAGAAATGCTGGGCTTCAATAGCTCCACTGATGGACCGCAGACGTTATGTGGAATCAATTATTGCCGGCATTAGGATTTATGCACATAAAGATTTTAGACTTTGTAC
>JAHLWE010000372.1 GCA_019058135.1 Promethearchaeota archaeon
ATGCAAAAAGTTTAAAAACGACCGAGAAATTAAAGATTCCTATAATTCTTGGAGTTGGCGACCAAGATCAAATTTTTACTGTTGAATCGGCTCAGAAATTATTAGATGAAATTCCCGGCAATAACAAAAAATTTTTTGTTATATCAGGTGGAACTCACACTGATTTTCCCGAAGAAGGGGTCGTACCTCTTATAAATTGGTTGAAAGAAACTTTTTAATAGTAAAATCTAGCAAAAATTTAATCAATATTTTTATTTTTTATTTAATTTTAGAACTTATCTAAAGATTATAAGAAAATAAGAAGAGAATTAGTAAGCTATTATGATTAATATATAACAGAAAATCCCTAATTTTAATCTTCATTAAAGGTTTTTTTTTCTATTAAAATTCTTAATTCGGCAATTAACCAGCAAAGTTCCTCAAATGTTGAGGAAGATTTATAAATATCCTTGGTTTTTTTCTCAATTTCTGCTTCTGAAGCTTTAACCTTACCTTTTAAGATAATTAATTGTGTTTCAGCAAGTTCTCTACATAATTCTTCATAAGTTTTTTTCTCTTGAAAAATGCTATGTGCTGCAACAGTTATTTCGGCTTCGAAGTCTGGGTCTAGTCCCGCTTCGATCAGTTCCATCGTATCTTCTATTTCAATATTTAACTCGGGTCGTTTTTTTATGGGAATATTCTGCTTTATACCTTTTTTTAAAATATCCTTCATCGCAAGAAAAGCGCCAAATTCCTTATTTTGGTTTATTATATATATTTTGGCTGTGTTTTTCCTTTTATCATTTAAAATATTCGCCTTTTTTATACCAAAATTCTTTTTCTTTTTAGTAGCTTTTAGTCCAACCCATAAGTATATTGTCTTTAAATCATCAATTAAATAAACTTTATTTTCAGCAAAATCAACTTTGATAATTTTTCTTAAAGCTCCATTTTCACTTACACTATACAGTTGCATTGTATTTCTCTATTTAGTTTGTGATAATAATATAGTAAAACTAAATAATTTAATAGTATTAATATTAACTTTTCGTTTTTTTTATTAAGAGGGCTATAAATCTTTAACTTTGATTTGGTTGACTTCTATTTTTTATATTTTAGAATAATTTGTTCAAATTCAGGTTCTGTGACAAATTTCTTTTTTGAAATAATAAGTCGGAGTTCGTGTTTGATATTATTAAGGTATTTCTCATATTCATCAAATTTTAATTCTTCACATTTAAACCTAATTGCATCTCCATGCAATGTTGTAGGACCAAAAATTAATTGTTCCTTTTGTCCTACAACCTTATCTTTATACGGTGTGAAACACATCCAAAATTTATCTTTTTTGATAGCACTCATTACATGTAGTTCACTTTCATGTAAGAAAGTATTTTCACCAACCACTGGTTTATTTGGAGGTATTTTTATACCAGATTTTTCTTCAACAAGTTTAGAAAGTTCATAAAGTTTTGAGAGATCAATTCCCGTGTCGATTCCATATAAGATTTTTAAAGAAACAACAACTTCTTCCAGTGATGCATTACCAGCTCGGTCGCCTAACTGATTCACGACAAGATCCATAAATTCTGCCCCTTGTTCAACTGCTGCAATAGAAGATGCTGTTGCAAGACCGAAGTCATCATGGATATGGATCCCTAATGGAATATCTCCACAAATTGGTTTAATTTCCTTAATCATATAGGAAATTGCACGAGGATGACATGCTCCCACCGTATCATATAAAAGAACCTTTTTTACTCCATGTTTTATACCCCTTCTAATTGCATCTTTTAACAGAGTTAAATCTGATCTTGTTGCATCCACACAATCCAATATAGCAGTTCCACCATATTTTCTGATTTTTCTTAAAGTTAAAGGGATAATATTTAACATAACTTGGGGTGAAACTCTACTATCTCCTGTAAATAATTCTAATTGCCATGGGGTTAAAACAATTCCATAACCGATATAATCAACCTTGGCGCCTAATGCTTTTTGTATTTCTTCATCCCATTTTATTGGATTGGAGCTAAGATGGCAATATGTTTTAATTTTTAATCCCAATTCTTTAATTTTATTAGCTAAATCCCATTGTTCTTGAACTCTTCCAATGTATCCAACATCAATGTCACCAACTCCGATTTCCTCTAATTTTTCGACAATATCAATTTTATCCTCTAATGTGTAATAAACACCAGGTGTTTCTTCTCCTTCACGAATGGTACTATCACGCACATAAACATTCTTAGGAATATTAAAATCTTCTAAGACATTTTCGCTAAAATTGAGTGGTGAAATCCACCAATTATCTGTAAACCACCTATTATATTCTGACATCTTTTAAAAATCTTAACTATTAGGATAATTTAATTTAATTAATCTAAAAAATAATAATTCTCAATTAATTAAGAAATTATTTAGAGAGCTCTACTATGAAAATTTAAAAAAAATCTAATCAAAGTGATATATTCAATCGAATAAAGTGAATTTTTTATTTTTTTTTCTGACTTTTCTTATTTATAAAGGATTGGTATTTAATAATAGTGAAGGAACATTGAGATGATTTTAAAATTAGTGAAAGAATTTTTAACGACAAAATCCAAAAAAAGTCAAAAGAGATTTCAAATCTAGATATCCCAGAAGACCTGTTTTATAAATTTAAAGGTAAATATTACTGCAATAATGTTGATTTTTTAAAGAGATTATATGAAATACTAAGAACTTATCATAAAGTACAAGACTTCTTCAAAAAAAAAATTGGGAAAAAAATTCCCAATCGTCTTACAATAAAACGAATCGTGTTAGATTCATTTAAATCAAGAAGCGATTACGATGCTTGGATA
>JAHLWE010000373.1 GCA_019058135.1 Promethearchaeota archaeon
ATGCACTTTTAATCAATAACTAAAAAACGAGACTTTAATCGGTAAAAACCGATACCCCACGTTACATACATCATACTATTTTATATCGTATCTTTTAGCTTGATTGGGATTACGTTTTACATTGATGAAATCAGCGGGTGGATTGTCTCAATCACATTCTGGGCAGTTTTGGCTAGCTTGATTTATAATTTAGCAGGTAGAAAAAAGAAAAAGGAATAAAATTAATGTTTTGTTTTATCCTTTTTTGAAGATTAATATTTTAACGCTAATTAGCAATTTTTATTAGATTATCTAATATTCGCCTTAAATAATTTTCGAATTCGTCTATTTCTACTTCTGAAAGTTTGTTGTAGAATAACTTAGTCATTTCTTTTGAGACATCCACATATTTATCTTGAAGACTTATATTTTTTTCTGTAAGCTTAATTATAATTTCTCTTCTATCTTTACTTGAATGTACTCGTTTTATAAATCCTGCTTTTTCCAGTCTGTCCAACATGGAAGTTAGTGTAGATTTACTTAATTGAGTTTTTTTTGAGAGTTCATGAATAGATATGTTATCTTCACGCCAAAGAACAAACATTATTCTGCCTTGAGCCGAATTTAACTCATCAAGACCGTATTCCTTTAATTTCTTAGTAAATATTCGATTAGAGAGCTGGTGAATTTTAGCTATAAGGAATCCACCCTCTCGTTGCTCTTTCATTTTTTCTCTCATATTTCAAAATTTACCTGATTTAATTTGTAATAATATCTAGCATGTTTAGGTTGTAATCGTAGTAATGTATAATCTGGATCATCAACTCCTTTTAAATAATAGCGTGTCCACCAATCTAACCATATTGTACGTTTTAACTTCTGATCATTGACGATTTCTGCTGACCCTCCCAACATTAATCCACAAAAATCCTCTGGATCGCAATAATAAACACATATAGCGGGATTCTTCTTTATATGAGCAACCTTGGTTGATGATGTGTTTGTTGAAATAAAAATTACAAATTTGTTTTGTTGCTTTTGAAAATATTCAGAAAACTCAGGGAATTGTTCCTTGTTTCTTAAATTAAACATCGCTCTTGTGATAGGAAAACCATTAAAATCAATTGTGGTAAGATAAGTCGCTTTAGATGTTTCAATTAATTCCAAACTCGAACTTTTAGCTTCTTCCAATTCCATTTTTCACACCTTTTAATTCATTTTAATTAATATTTTATAGATTTTTCCTAATTTCTTCTAAATTTTTTTTAGCAGAAGGATCTTTTTCCAGACTATTTTTTAATATATCACAAATATAATCTTTACAATAAGCACAGTTTTCAAATTGTTTCTCTCTACAACAAATTCTAATATCACATTTCTCACACCAACTAAAATGTCTCCCTTCTACATTACATCCATCACAATACATTTCTTCAGGTTTAAATGACATTGATTCATTTGACCAATTTTTTGCAATTTTTTTTATTTCTTCTTTATCATCTTTTTGAGTTGCTAGATATGCTGGGCATTCTGAACAATTAATTCCACAACAAGCTATAATTTTTTTCATGATTCAATCACTTTTTTATTATTTTTTTTGTTTTTTTATCGTTTTTATAATTTTGAAAAAATTTATTTTTTAATTATATCGATTTATAACTTTTTCCGACATCATAAGCTTTTGCAAGGTATTCTCCAACCCTCAAATATGGACCGTCAGGCATTAAAAAGATAAATAGATCCATTTTTTTAAAATCTGGTGTTTTATCAGTAAAATACTTTTCATCTGAATATATTTCGATAATCTCCCCGATAAATAATTCAGTTTGCTCGAAGTCTATTATTTTAATTAGTTTACATTCAATATTTGAAACACATTCTTTAATCATCGGTGCTGTCTTAGGTTCTCCATAAAAGACCTCAAATACGGTAGACTTGTCGACCTCCGAACCAGAATGTAATCCACAATAATCAGTTACAACAACCATGTCGGCTGAGGGTATATTAACGCTAAAAGTTTTATTTTCCTTAATACCGCTATTAGTATAATGTTTTTTTGACATTATTACCCCAATCATAGGTGGTTTAGAATCTAACATATTAAACCAAGCTATGGTGTTAAAATTAGGCTTCCCATTAACAATTGCCCCTATTAAGCATATTGGTAATGGTAAGATTGGATATTTCCATCCTGTTTTTATCTTATCTATTTTTCTCACCTTATTTTATTATTATATCTTTTTTTCTACATTTTTTAATTTATTCTATATGGTATCTTCCCATATAGGAAAGTGCTATATAATACTAATAAAATTTCATTTATAATTGTTTTGGATTTTTACAATTTTCCTTGCATTTAATATGATTTAACAAAGAGAATAAAGTATCTAAATATCCTTGATATTACCGATTAAACGTAATATTATCATGTGAGAGCAAAATTGATTTCCCTTTACATTGATGTAATTAGTGGATAGATTGTCTCAATCACATTCTGGGCAGTTTTAGCGAGTTTGATTTATTTATATTCAAGTCGAAGAAAGAAAAATAATGAATAAATAACTCCCTTTTTTTCCCAAGTTAGTATTAAATATCCTATTTTAATGTTTAATTTTTTATAATACATAAGAGAAAAGATTTTAAACATAATTAGAAATATTTACTATTGAGAAATAAATACCCTTTTAATTTAAAGAGGAAAATAAAATGTCATCCGAAATGAAAATTGACCCTTTTGCCGCGTTGATATTAGTACTTAGTGTTGTTGGGATAATTCTAATAGCAGCTTTTAGTTTTGCAGGTTTTTTATTTACCTGGCTATGGAAATAGATATTCTTGCTTTGATTGTGAATATTGGACACCCGGCGATTTAGCGGCGCAAGTTATTATGATAATACTATTAATAATACAAATAGTTGTGGCCTTAAATGACCTGCTCCCAAAAAAATTCATAGAAATGGATCTAGAGATATTTGGCATACTTCTTGCAGGTTTAACAATCCTTCTTGCCATCATAGGGATTGCTTCATTTGGAATAACTTATGAGGCATATACATGGTGGCCTGAGACTGGATTTTACGGCGGTATTATAGCGGGAATACTCAACACAATCTTGTTTTTCTTAAAATATAAAAATAAGTAATTTATCATTTTTTTTCCTTTTTACTATTATTTTTTTCAACCGATCTTTCACATAAATGAATAGGTAGTAGTAATAAATATAGTTAGCAAAAATAATAAAACATGTAAAGTTTAATATGATTTGATAATATCATTGAGTCTTTTATAGTTTTTCAGTTTATAGAAAATCTGTTGTCTTGTTAAATTCAAATGCTTATTTTGCCTGTTTATTATAAGAAAAAATTAATTTTGCATCGGTTCATCTCCGAGGGTTTCCCTCAATTGTGGAAAAAAATTCCCATATCGGGAAAATAAAATGAAAAGTATTCCCAAATACTCCTGTAGTGGATGGGATAGAGGCATTCGGACTAATGCCACAAGTAGTATATCAAAAAATAATTGATAATATTATTTGAAATAAAATGAGTACAGTTTTACTTGTTTTAATTGTCTGGTTGATCCAGTTGAATTAACTAAAATAGTTGAGACAAAAGTATGCAGGAATAGTTCAAAAAAGTATTATAGATTCCGCAAAATACGGTTTTATGGAGGTTGTGCCACTGCTGATTTCTTAGGTTGCAATCTGAGATGTACTTATTGTTGGGCTCAAAAAAAAGTTTGGACTCCTGAAAAATTCGGTAAGTATTTGAGGGTGGAACATATTTTAGCATTCCAAGTTTTAATTTTATCGGTTGGTTCTTCATTCCAATAGGTTATTTAATACCATACGGTCTAAATTGGAATAAAGAAAAAAAACGCCCTCAAATATTAACCATTAGTGAAATAGATGATGATCATTCATTGGCTCGTAAATTATATACATTTTTACTTATTGTTCCAATAGGAGCAGGAATTTTAATGTTTGTAGTACTAATTTCTTTAATACCTGTTTTATATAACATGCCTTTAATAGCTGTTGTTATTTGGTTAGTTCTCACAGTTCTAGGTGCTGCGGGAATGATTATATTGAAACACAAAAACCTTAAACAATCCCATTGGTTTGACCTGATTCCACCGAGCATTTTATTATATATAGGTTATAACTACGCAATTTTTGGTTTCTTAATAGGGCATCCCGAGTTGGGCTTACTTATGCTACTCACGGGAATTCCGTTATTACTTGCATTTATCTTCACTTTGCGAAAATAAATATTTTAATTAGCAATCATCGCTTTCCGATAATCTACCCGGGGAAGCTTTTCGAAATCATAAGGAAGTTGCGCATAATCAGGTATTTTATTGATATAACACCTGCGAAATTTTTGATTCTGCATTCTGCAACACGGACTTCGGTGATTGTAGGCAGGATGATATATCATTTTTTTCCAGATCTTCTTTAAAGGCTCCCTTCGGATGTTTCCAAAAGAAATAGGAGTAAAATCACAAGGGGAAATATCTCCATAGGCTGAAACATAATATTGGAGATTTGCTGCCACACAGCCAATGCCTGCAAGATTTGCCTCTATAGAGTTCTGCCATGATTGAGAGGAAAGAGTTGGTATTTTCTTTTGTTTAAATATCTCAGCAGAATATTGATAAATTTCTTCACGTTGTTCCGGTGTAAGCACTTCGCTTGTATCTTTTAACATTTTCCCTGTGGGCACACAATCAAAAAGGATCAGATTGTGAACACCTAATTTCTGTGCCAGTTTATATGTCTTTTTATACATTCCCTTTTCAGTACTAGAGCGGGTTGCATAGGAAGAGAGAGACACAAAAACTCCTTTTGATTTCATTTTCTGGAGACCATTTATAGCTGACTTGAATAGACCAGGCATCCCTCTCAAACGGTCATGCTCTTCAGGAATGGGGTTATCAATACTTACAAAGAGCGAATAGAGACCAGCATCTGCCAGCTTTTCCACATTTTCATCTGTGAGCAATAATCCATTTGTAAATAGGAGGGGTAAAGCCTTTCGTTTATCCACGTAGGAAATGAGTTCAAAAAGATCCTCCCGCAGTAGGGGTTCTCCTCCGGTGAAGGCAATAATCGTCACACCTAGTTTCTGGCTATCATCAATTAGTTTTTTTACCTCTTCTGTGGTGAGTTCCTGTTCATCCTTTCTTAAATGTCTATCTGCACTACAATGAGCACATTTAAGCTGACATCTATAAGTCACTGCGAAGGTCATTGCAACGGGAAAAGGATGGCCTAATAAATAGGATTTTAACACACTTTTGAATGCGCGAAACATAGGTCGGCTTCCAACTGGAGGTGCAAAGGTGTTTGAAACCATTTTCCCATTCCATCTTCCAAGATTATCATAATTTTTATAAAATTTGGCTTGCATAATGATCATAATAAATAAACGCAGCTTTTTTAAAAGAGGATTTAAAATTCCTGTACCGACAATGTCACCATCCTCTAACTTCTTGAAGCTTATGAGCTTTTTACCGCATAATTTCCAATAAATTTGTTCCCTTATCATGGAAATATCTCACATTTTTTATTTATTTAATATTTACACTTATTTGTAAATTTTTATAAATCATATTACTCGAAATTTTGGAAGGGTTAAATTTTAAATCCAAAATTATTACTACAAATATTTATATTATTTTGGTGTTTGAAACAATTCCATATAAAAATTCTATTTAAATCGTTATAAAGCTTTCGTTTTTCATTCTAAAGGTAAAAGAGATTCCATTCAAACATTAAATAAACCACTAATCCAATATATAAAAATAAATTTAGCCATTGAATAATATAATAGCCAGTATTGTATTACTCTTTAAATTACTTTTTATTTGGGCTACTTTAAGAGAAAATAAAGTTAAGAAAGAAATAATTGGTGTAATGTATGGATAGATTGTCTTAATTGATTTCTGGGTAGTTTTAGCTTGATTAATTTATAATTTATCAGATAAAAAAAAGAAAAATAAAGAATGAGTGAGCAATTTCAGAAAAGTTAAAGTTTATTTCTTAAAATCATAATATCAATAAACATGATTAATCCGGTTAAATTAACTAAATCTATGGAAAAATATGTATGCAGGAATAGCTCGAGAAAATATTACAGATTCCGTGAAACACGTTTCTATGGAGGTTGCACCACTGCTGATTGTTTAGGTTGCAATCTGAGATGTGCTTATTGTTGGGCTCAAAAAAAAGTTTGGACTCCTGAAAAATTCGGTAAGTTTTATACACCGAGAGAAGTTAGTGAAAAATTAATTAAAATGAATTACGCATTAGTGAGAGTGAGTGGTGGAGAACCGACAATTTGTAAGAAACATTTGCTCGAACTTATAAGTTTATTTCCAGAAAATAAATTATTCATTCTTGAAACCAATGGAATATTATTAAATGAAGATTATATTGAGGAATTAAGCAATTTTAAGAATATTTATGTTAGAGTTTCTTTAAAAGGGGTTGATGAGAAAACCTTTGAACAAATTACCGGTGGGGATGGTAAATTTTTCAAAAACCAGTTAAATGCGTTGGAATTGCTCAAAAAATATGGGATAAAATATAAAGCTGCTATTCTTGTTGATTTATTTACTGAAAATCAAATAATGAATTTAGGAATTCCTAACTTAGAATACGAAACTCTGATTAAGTATCCCTTTGTAATGAAGCGTCTCAGAAAAAAAGGTATTAATTTAGCGAGAGAATAAATTTTATAAGATGTTTAGATTCAAAGTAAGAAACTTGAAATGCTTGGTTTAAGATAGAAATCTTTTATATCTATTATTGTTTTAATTGTTTATCAAAAACTTATAAAAATTTATAAATTTTTATAAAAATCAAGAGAAAAGATGGTTTCCTTCCCGTATTTATGTAAATCTGAAATCAAAAATCCATCGCACTCATCAGATTTAAATTTTCTAATTTTTTTATTTAGATCGTTAGGAGAGTTTTAAATTGCGAGGAAGAATTTCCGCCCATTTGCAAGCGGTTGCTCTCACAAGTTGGTGATATTATAG
>JAHLWE010000374.1 GCA_019058135.1 Promethearchaeota archaeon
GAAATTTTTGAATTAATGAAATAAATCTCATTTTTTAATTTTTTAATGATCCACTCTAATAATTTTTCAGCATACTGAAGTTTTTTTAATTTATTTGGTTTTGCTTTTTGATTTTCTGAGTACTCTGGTTTAGAATAACGACCTACAACTTCTCCAAAATCCATACCAATAAAAAAAATTTTTTGATTAGGCCGAATGAAATTTTTAAGAAAATAGAGAACTCTATCTCCGTCTGTAAAACCACCTGGATTTAAAATAATAGATTTTGGCTCAACTTGCGTTGTTCCAATAATATTATTCGCAATTCTTACATCATTTGATATTTTTTTTAAAATATCTATATTATCTCCATGTGCATGTAAAACTATATAATTTGAAAGTTTTCTAAAATAAGAAAATTTTTCTGGTAAAAATCCATCAAGATCAGTAAAAATAAGGTTTGGTTTTATTCCTTTTTTATCAAGAAATATGGCAGCTCCATCTATAGCAATAATTAATTGATTTATTGGAAACTTACTCTTACCATTTTGAGAGATTATATCAAAAGTTTTTTCTAAAGAAGGACCGCATCCAAATATGGTTATGAATTTATTTTTTTGGATTATATTTATTATATTCTCCAAGTTTTGATGAAAATTTTCATAATTTTGACTATCAAGCAAAATATTTAATAATAAATCTCTGCCGAGCTTATCCTTCTGTTCATCAAAGTTAAAATCATTGATTATTTTATAATACCACTCTTTAAATTCAGAAAAAAAATTGATACTTTTAATAATATCTGGGTTAAAACTCTCTCTCATAAATATATTTCCATAATAAGCTATAAAAATTTATTTAATTCGAAAAAATAATAAAGCTATCTTGCAATTATTCAAAAATAATATTTTAATTTTGAGTTGAGAATAATGGAAAAAAAACAATTAATATTACCCATATTTTTTACGCTAGTAACTATAATTTTTGCTATTTATATTACTCGAAACATCCCACCAACTTTAGATCTTACTAAATTCTATCATGGTGTAGGGTTATCCGATGCTATACTTCTTAACTTTATGCCATTCGTTTTCAATTTAATCGCTATTCCTTTTGGAATCTTATTTATTGGAGTATATTTCTTAATCTCTAAAATATTGAAAAGAAACTACGATTTTAAAATAATCATACTTGAAGGTGAAAAAATTAAAGGCTTTCCTACTTTTACTCGAACATTATTACCTAGTTTTTTATCCCTCTCTATTGGTTTAGTCATTATGAATTATTATTGGTTATTTAATGTAAGAATTATCGGATATGATCCTAACACAACCATTCTGTTTGCTGCATTATTGACTGCACCATTTTGCTCAATCTTAGTTATCCCAATTTGGCTTCTTCACGATTGTGGAATCATTGAAATAAAAAGGTTTAGGAAAGACTTCAGACTCTCTCCCGAAGTAAATTCAGTTGGTCAATTTTATAAATATATCTTAAGAGGATACGCTGGAATAACAACTCCAATTTTTTATTACCTTACTTTCGCGAAAATATTTACCGAAGCAGATCCTCTCTTACAAATAGTAATCTTTTTCTTTCCAATCGCCTTAATCGGTTATTTTATGCCACTAACAATCATATATGAATTACTTTTTAATAAAATAAAAAATTTAACTCTAAGAATAATAAGATTAGAAAAAATTAACTTAGATGAAATCTTCACATAAAAAAAAAAATTATAAATTAATACTGAAATTATTTTAAAACATCCTAATAAAATAAAATTAAAAAAAAATGCAAAATGAGATGAAAGAAAATGGTAAAAGCCACAATTAATGATAAAGAACTAGACTTTCCAGATGATTTATTGTACTCTAAAGCACACCAATGGGCAAAAATTGACGGAAATATTGTAAGTGTCGGTATTACTTCTTATGCTGCTGATCAATTGGGAGAAATTACTTTCGTTGATGTAGAAGGTGTTGAAGGAGCAGAGGTTTCTCAAGATGTTGATGGATCAGGCGATCCTGTGGATTGTACAGTCGAAAGCCAGAAAGGTGTTGGAGATATATTTTGTCCAATATCAGGTAAGGTAGTTGAAGTAAATCCTGACTTAATGGACGAACCTGAAAAGGTAAATGAAGATCCATATGCAGCTTGGTTATTTAAGGTTGAAGCTTCAAATCTTGATGCAGAGAAAGGAAACTTGATATCAGCCGCAGATTATGTTGCATCTATTCAATAATAAATCAAATTAATAAACTCGAAAAATTTTATTTTTTTTACTTTTTATTTTCATTTAATATAATTAGATTAAGATGTGAGTTTTAATCTAGTAATTAAATTTTCACACTTTCTTTAATTAGTTCTTGTTCCTTGATATATTAGTCGTTCCTTAACAGCAATAATATATTGCAAACTTATAAACCCTATCAATACTAAAACTACTCCAATTAAAAGCAACCTCCACGCAAAAGATCTATCATAAGTATATTTAGTTGCTTGGTATATTATTATAAATCCCATGGAACTTATAAATATTAAAATAGAAGCCACAATCGATTCTATAATAAAAGCATCGTGCATATCGGGATAAATAAACATAGCTTCTCCAGTATTTGGGTCAGCTCCCAACGCTATAGGCTCTCTATAAATGATATAAATAACTCCAATCTGCAAAACAAAAAGAAATATGTAAATTGTTAATAGACCTAAGTTTCTTGAAGGTGTTGGAAGGGAAAATCTTTTGGATATTTGTATTTTAGGGAAATGGATTCTAGGTTTGCGCAGTTTGTTCCCAAATATCCATGGAATTTTCTTAACAATTTTTTCCTTGATTGTCTCAGAGCCAGACGATTGAATTGATTTTGACATATTGATTTTAACAAACTTAATAGATTTATAAATAAGAAATCCTAAAAATAAATATATTTCCAATTTAAAAAATATTCTTATTTGTGGAAAAAAATGGCGTCAAATAATTCAACCCATCTGAAAAATAGTTTAGACCGAATGTTTAAAATAAATTTTAAACGAAAATCGGATGAATCAATACTCTTTGTATCAGATTTTACCGAAGAATATATGCTTAAAACCATTACTCAAGCGAAATTTAAACAAATAAAAGATAGAAATCTATATACAAAAAAGTTATTTAATCTTACTAAAGAATTATATGGTGAAAAATTTGTAAAATTACGTGAATTTCCCTCAGTTTTACAATCAGGACTTGATGCTCCAGATTACGTCACTGAAGAGTTGAAAACTTGTGATATTTTTATAATACCTACAAGTTATTCATTATCTCATACAAATACAAGGGTGCAAGCCACAAATGTTGGCGCACGTGGAGCAACATTACCGGAATTTGAGCCCTATATGTTTGATATAAATGGCTCGATGACCGCAGATTATAATGAAATAGATAAAGAAATTAAAAAAGGTATATCCTTTATCTCTGAAATAAATCCAAATAAAAGTAGGAATGTACACATCACTTCCAAACGAGGAACGGACTTAACTTTCACGATTATGGAGGGCGAAAGAGAGTTAAAGGATGATAATGGACTCTATACTGAACGCGGGTCATTTGGAAACCTTCCCGCAGGAGAAATATTTACGGCACCTATGGAAGGAACAGCAAATGGAACCATGTTGATTGAAAAAGGATGGTCAGTTAGAGCGAAAGAAGGAGAGGATATGATATTCGAATTTAAAGATGGACTTTTAATTTCTTTAACAGGTGCTAATGATGAATTCTTAAATTTGGTCGATTTAAATCCAAAAAAGAAATCAGAAAAAGACCCTAATTTGATTAAAACAAGAAGAAATGTTGCGGAATTAGGAATTGGTATGAACCCAAAAGCAACACACTACGAGTCAGTACTTGAAGGGGAAAAAATAAAAGGGTCTTGTCATATCGCCATTGGAACAAATAAATTTTTTGGAGGAAATATTATGTCCGATATTCATCTCGATTTCATTATAAATAAACCCACAATTCTAATTGAAGAAGTAACATTTATGGATGAGGGTAAATTTTGTTTTTAATATCTTATAGCGTAAATTCTTTATTAAATTGAAGAAAAACCATCGCTTGTCAATAAATTTATTTAATTTAATTTTTTCTTTATTATTATCATCAAATTCATTTTCATAATATTACCTTATTCATAAAATTAAAGTGATCAAATGAGTTCTTGGAAGGATTTATACTCAGAAGTTAAAAAACGCAAGATGGAAGCTTTAAATAAGAAAGGTGTGGTAGAAGCTGTCGAAAAACATGGAAAAATTCTTGCTGTTAGCGGTAGATATGAAAAACCTGAAAAAATTATTCCTCATATGTATGCATCAGAAAAGAAAGTTATTAAACCAAAAGATGTAATGAAAATTGACCTGAATCATTATGACGTAGTTTTGATAGGTTGTCCGGGCAACGAGATCCCTAATGCTGCTCATACAAGAATTTATAAATATGTCGCTGAAAATGGTGGTTGGTTAATAACAACAGATTGGGCAATTCGAAGTATCATAGAAATTATTTTTCCTGGATTTATAAAATGGAATGGCGCAAGAACTGGCGATACAGTTGTGCCTTGCCAAATTCTAGAACCAAACCATCCATTTTTAGAGGGTTTGGAAATTGAACTCCAGACAGCTAAGTGGGGGGGTAAAAAAAAATCTGAGGAATCTTTCCGTTGGTGGTTAGAAGCTAAAAGTTTCCCA
>JAHLWE010000375.1 GCA_019058135.1 Promethearchaeota archaeon
CATGGAAAATTTTATTTTTTTCTTCATCAATAATAATATTATAAAGGTTATCTTTTTCATATATGACACATCGTATTTTTAAGGGATTTTCCCTTAAAAAAATTATTTTTAAACTATTATCTGAAATATCTTGCGATTTTTTATGAAGATCCTCTCCGATATAAGCTATTAAAAGTTCAGAAGTCTCTTTCATTTTAGAATCTAGTGTTTATAATATTTGTTATTAATTTTGGAAAATTTTCCCAGTTTTTTATGGTTATTAACTGTCCGCCTGCAAGTTTCAGGATTTTTTCTGATTCTCTCATATTATATTGTTTTTCTGGACAAACAAGAATGAAATCCACACCTAACGATTTAAAAACCCTTAAAATTTTTGCTGCATTAGGTATATCGTAAATCTCAGCATCGGAAAACATAATATTTATCTTATGTCTGGATTTATAGGCGTTTTTAAATTGATCTCGAGCCCATTGTAAGGCTTTTTCGACAAATGTAGTACCTTTCGATCTCATACTTAAAAGGTTATCTGCCAGTTCTTCTAAATCAACTTTTTGATTAAATTCCTTTAGTACATGAGTATCTTTTTCAAATAATACAATCCCCAATTCGTTATTTCTTATAGAATATACTAGCATTGTAACGCAAATAGCCATATAAGCTAATTTTTCGCCAGTCATACTCTCAGAAATATCCATCTCAATACATACGCTCCTTTGGTCGCTTGTTGAGATATTTACATAAAAATCATCATAAGTGATGTGATCAACATTTTTGCCTTTTTCAAGGAGATTATATATAGTGGATTCTAAATCTATATCTTCAAATGCATCTCCAATTTCATAAGGTCTATTAAGGTTAGTTTGAATTATTCCCGAAGTAAAGCTCCCGAGATATGACCTCGAATAAATTATACCTAATTCAATTAGCATATACTTTGCTATTTCCTTAATCTTATCTTTTAAAAAAATGGGAATCTTGTCACGATGTAAAAACCATTGTTTTATTAAACTCTCAGCCCCTCCACCCTTTAAACAAGAGATGATTTTTTCCATACCTTGTTTACCCTTAACTGATTTTGCTGCTTCAAGAGCTTGTTCCAGATTGAAATGTGCTAAAGCAGCAAGTGCATCTCTATTATCAGAACCTAAAGCAAGTTTAATTAATTCCAAAATCTTCTCAAAATTTAACTCATATTTAACTTTATTTATTAGTTCCTGTATCTTTTCAAGACTTGATCGAGATTTTTTCACGTATTTTTTCAATGCTTCGTAGGCAGGTTCAATTAATTCTGCGATTTCCTCTTCAGGCATTTCTATTTTTTCCCCAATTTTTTTCACAGTAATATTATCTGGCTTTAAACCTATCTTATTTAAGAATTCCACGACATCTTTAAGTTCTGTTGGCACAATACAAGATTCAATGGTTAAATTACTCAAGCGAGAAAGATATCTCGATATTTTTTGAGAACAATAAATATTTTCACAAGAATGAGTAAATTGTAAAATCTTATGAGTAAGGATTTTAAACTCCTCATGAGAGCGGAATGTGTTTTTTGCATTATTCATTTTCCAAAATAATACTTTTTCAAAGAAAAATAACCATGATGGAGATTTGAACGCATATTTATTGATTGTTTCAAGAAGATTATTCTCTTCGTAGATCTTTGATTTAAATGATCTAGATTTATAAAATTCTTTATTTAATAACTCAAACAAAAGTTTTCTTAAGTTCGTGCCGAAATATTGATCCAATGATTTTGCTATTTTAAGAATAAGGTCAAGAGACAAATTATGAATTGAAAATAATAAAACCTGATTTATATTAAATTCAGAGATTTCATTTAATTCTAAAGCTGCATAATAAACATGTTCTAATGTTTTAATTTTATGAGATAAATCTTTTTTTAAATTATAATATTTACGAGCTTTCAATGCTTTAGTTTCTTTTAAATATTTAATTGTTTTGATAAAATCATTAAAACTTCCTTTTCTTTTCAAAACCTTCAATTCTCTATCGATTTTGTTGCCAGAAAGAGCTTTATTTGTAATTTTTTCCCATTTTTTTCTCGAAAATTTTTCTACAAGATGATTAAAACCTAATTTATTAATTGCTATCAAATGACGAGGTTTTAAAGAGTTAATTTTATCAATTACTTTTTGTTTCGTTAAAATTAATAATTCTTCTGTTGAAATGATTTCTTTAGCATAAAATTCAGAAGTATTTTTAAAAAATACTAAAATTGATTTATATGGTTCTTGATATCTCTTTTGAATAACCCATTCCACAAACTCTTCAACTTTACTCAAGTTTATAGAATTAAGAGCGGTTGAAAATTTTATCTCATCACATAGATGTTGAATTTGTTGTGATTCATAATCCTGTTCAGAAATAACAGGAAAATGTACACCTTGTTCAATCGCTCCCGCGTTATATTCAAAAAATGAGTCTATATCTCTTATCGAATAGTTAGGGAATAATATTTGAAAGGACACTTTTTTTGCTAAATCCTGATTGATAGGAAATGAACTCGCAACAGCAATTTCTATATAATCTTTAACTGAGACTTTTCCCTTACGTAGAAATCTAGCGAGTAATAGGTGGGGTATTGTCTGAACTTGTCTTAGAGAAGGCATTTGAATGATATCCGGATGCTTTCTCATTCTTTTAACGAATTCCACACTAAATTCGGAGGGGTTGTAAGGATAAATCTTCATTTTACTTTTCAAATAATCATCGAGTTCGGTCTATTACTTGATTTTATACATAATAAATCATAATATTTCAAAATTAAAAACTTATAATG
>JAHLWE010000376.1 GCA_019058135.1 Promethearchaeota archaeon
CCTAATAATCGTTAAATTTTCATCTACAGTTTTTTGAGCCGCGCTCTCCTTTTTGAAATCTATACGGTTTGGAGTTCCTTTTCCTTTATTATCTAATTTGAATTTTAATTCAAGTCGATTGACAAGCTCATTTTTCTTTTCTTCAATTATTTCAATACCGAGAACCATATCTAAAATCTAAATCTTTTTATCTACTCTATTAATATTAGTTAAAATAAAGAATAAAAATCCTTGCAATTAAAAATTGCTTCGGACTATTTAATTTTTTTTCCTTTTAACAGGGAATCTAGGTTTTCTGCGAGATTGTCGATATCCTTGCCAAGAATGCCAAGCTTTTGAGTATCTTCCATTTGAGTTACTCGCAATAAGACATTTCGAGCGTGTCGAATTAATTTTTTGTCTACAAGCGAGAACGTTTGTTCGTCAATGTGTTTGGACATACTTTCATTTTTCTGTAAATATTCCGGATTAAAAGGTACGCTGTCTCGGAGAATTGCGTATACGATTTTCGTAAGCTTAGTTGCCACATTACACGCAGCCAATTTAAATGCTCTTTTACTTTTTCGCTGAATAGCGCGAATTGCGTATCTTTTTAATTCAGAGTCTTGTTTCAACAGATTACACACGACAACAGATGCGTTGTAAAAGATCGTTCTCAAGTACGTGTTAGAATGCCGAGTTATGTGTGCCGAGTACACTTTCCCTGCTGAGGAAACGATTCGAGGACAACAACCGCAATACGCCGCAAACATACGGGATGTTGGGTATTGCTTGATGTTCCCTATTTCCGCTAAAATCCATACGGCGGTAGTCTTTGAGATACCGGGAATAGAAGCCAAGTTAGACGCGTGCATTCTTAAGGTAGAATACTGCTCTATAACTCGCCCTACTTCAATCATTAGCGTTGCTTTTCGCCCAGTTTTAAAATCCAACTCGACTAAATCCTGACGAATTAGGGCTCTTTGGACGCTAGTCAGCGAAAAACTCGAAAAAATCTCAAAACTACCGATATTTTTCTTAATTACGTTTCGATAGGGTTCTAACGGATGTTCATCTATTAAAATCTCGTCTAAAAACGCACCTAAAGTGCCTTGAAATTGCGTAAAATAATACAAAAACCGTTCAACCCAATCATTGTTTAGGTCCAAGCGTCTTGGACGAATTCCAGCGCGATCAAGGGTTTTTTTAATTCTATTTTTCAAAGCAGTTCTATCTTTTTCTATACGCATTACCATGCGAAAAATTGCTTTTAAATCTTCGAGAACTTCAATTATTGGTTTTCCTTTTTTTAACATCCCCTTCGCCAAATATATTACCAGATTTTCTGAGTCCACTTTATCGTTCTTTTGTCTTCCTGGAATGCCTTTCACATTCGCCGGATTAGATACAACGACTTCAGAACGCCAAATTACCGTTTTTAATTTTTCCATTAAAAGCTTATGTATCACGTGGTGAAATATTCCCGTAGCCTCCATGGCAAAGCCGGACGGCTGATATTTCTTAACATAATTCCAAAATCGTTCTAAGCCCTCAGAATCAACCGAAAAAACGGACCTACTCACGATTTTAGCCTCTCTATATTCTATCGAACAAATAGAAGCGGAGAGTTCGTGTTTATGAACATCTAACCCGCAAAAAAATGGGTTTGTTTTCCAATCAACATCAAATTTAAATTCTACCAATTCCATATTTTAATCACCTCTTGATACTATAAACGCGATAGCATCCGCTACGGGCGGCGATCGGTTGCGTCGACTTACCGCCACATTCCGTATCAAACCCTCTGGAGCCGTTGCGTTTATGTATCTCGTTTGTTTTTTGAGAGTTATTGCGGAGACGCTAGATGGCTTCTCTGGGTCGTACCCAAGTTTAATTTAAAGGCTTCCCGTCTATGCGGTGGCCTAATAGTCTATGAGATGGGAGGGTTTTCAACTCATTGCCATCCTGCCAATTTTATTCTAAAGTCTCTTCCGTTTAAACGGAGGACTAAAAAAAAATGATGACTTGAGTGCCCCACAATAACTGACCCATTATAATGAAGCATTTCCAAAAAATTTTATGGCAAAAATAATTTAATTTGGTGATAATCGGAAAAAAAAAATTAAAAATATTTAAAATATATAATTGAGAATCAATGTATACTTAAATTAATTCTCTGTTTCCTCTTTTTTGTTCATTTCAATGCTTGGATCTTCTATTGGCTCATAATATTCAATATCGCTAAAGTCGCCCTTCTTATCCTCGGCCCATTTAATCTTTAAAGGCATCCCGACATAGACTTTAAAGAAATCATAGCCTTCTGGTAAATTTGCAAGCCAAGATGTGTCCGCACCATCTTGACGAATTGCTACAACAGGATATGGTCTTGGTTCTGTGTCTCCACTTTCTTTAGCATAAGTTCCAGAAAATGTTGCTACCGTAGCTGTTTCCCTTAAATGGACCCATTGATCTGGCATTTTTAAACACTTGGGACATATGAGTCTAGGAGGAAAAGATACTGTATTGCATGAACGACATTTTAATCCAACTAGTTCTCCCTTCCTTAGATGTTCAAGACACTGATTAATTCTTTTAACATTGAATTTATACTGATATGAGGATAAATACCAATTTCCATGCACTCTCCTTGTTCTTGGATATTGCTTTTTAATGTATTCTAATTTCACCATTTTATATCCCTCCTTTATATTTTCTTCTTGGTTGATCTGCCAAAACAGATAAGGTAATTAAATTTAATGCGCCACCCCATCCATGACCAATAGCAGTATGTATTTCTTTTGGACTTTGATTTCCTGCTTTCCCCATAATTTGTAAAGCTGCTTCCGCGACTCTTTCCAGTGCTGAAGCACCAATCGCATTAGTGGAATTTACACCACCAGAGCAATTAACCGGTAAATCACCATCAGTTGCGGTAATTCCCTCTCTGTATTGTATATGTGCGGTATTTTCTTCAAATAACCCTAACCTTTCTAACCACATAAGTTCTTGATTAGGAAATGGAGAATATACTTCAGCATAATCGATTTCTTTTTCTGGAAATGAAATACCTGCTTGTTCATAAGCTAATTTTGCTGATATTTTTGCACCCAATTGCTCGCAAGGGTCAAGTTGTCCAACTCCGCCCGCCTCAGATGTTACTATTGCTGTTTCATTACTTACGCTTGCAACACCATTTACATACACAGGTGTATCTGTAAATTTTTTTGCATTTTCTTCAGTTGTGTATATCATAGCACAACTACCATCTGAAGCTGGTGTAACCATACCAAATCGTAAGGGATAAGAGATATAAGGCGTATCCAATACTTGTTCGATTGTTAGATTCGGCATTTTTAAATGAGTCCACCAATTTTTAGCAGCATTGTGTCTATTTTGAACAATAACTCTGGCTAAATCCTCTTCCGTACAATGACTTCGGCTCATATAATTTACTGCTTGATAAGCACCGACGCCAATTGCAGCTCCTGCACCCATATTTCTCCTTAATTTTTCATAATCGTATCCCAATTGTAGATATATTGAAACTTCTCCTAAAGCAACAGAGGATAGACCAACTGTAGTGCTTCCACAAGATTGTTGCTCAAATGCTGTTGCTAAAACTGTATCATATAATCCTGATGCTACAGCATAATATGCTGCAATCGCTACTGAACCTCCAGTGGTTCCACCAGTTGTTACTCTCAAAAATGGTTTATTTTTTGCTCCAATATGATCTGTCATCCATAACTCTGGAATATTAGCCCCTTCGAATGCAGCCATATTTCCATTGATAATACAGTCAATATCATCAATTGTACAGTTACATTTATTTAAAGCATCTTCAATTGCCTCATTCATCAATTCTGCCATATTTACATCTGATCTTTTTGATGCATGTTCACTAAAACCCGCACTAACTATTACTGGTTGTACTCCCATTATTTTTTACCTCCTTCTAATATAAATACAATATTATTTTGAGCACAAAAACCAATTTGCCCATGAGCTATTGCTCGATTTGCATCTTTTACCTGATAACCTTTTGCTTCTCCCCGAATTTGTTTTACAGCTTCTACTAATCTAGTTACTCCTGTTGCACAGGGGGTAAAAGCTCCTATAGCCCCACCTGATGGGTTAATTGGTATTTCTCCGTTAATCTCTGAAGATAAACTAGCTCCTTTACCTTTCTCACATAAACCTAAAGCTTCTGCGAGTATTAATTCCTCATATGCTGAATGCTCAAAGAGCTCTACTACATCAATTTCTTTTTTTGGATCTTCTATTCCTGCCATTTTATATGCTTTTTGCGCAGATTTTTCCATTGAAATACTGATACTTAAATCCCTATCTCCTAGATAATATGTTTCTTGACAGAGTCCTACACCAGTAATCCAAACGGGATCATCTATAATCTTTTTTGCTAATTCTTCGGGAGCTAATATTAATGCTGTAGCACCATCGCAAGGCATTGCATGCATTAATTTAGTTACAGGATCACTTAACATCTCCGAATAAATAACATCCACAACGGTAATTTCTGGTAGCTGAGCTTCATTCCATGCTAGTGAATTCTTTGCTGCGTTTTTATGATTTTTAACTCCAACTTTTGCAATATCTTCAACTGAAACTCCAAATTTATTCATATATGCTCTCATTCCTAGTGCAGCAGCTGTATGATCGTTCAGAAGATTTATTGGACGGTCAAATGTTGGATCATTTTCAAGCACCCTTATACAACTATAATAAAATGTTGAAGGTTGACTTGCACCCCACACTAACGCTAATTTATGATGACCTGAAAGACATCGCATTAATCCATAGTTTACCGCATGTGCGCCATCCATTTCAACTTTACTCTCATCCTTAAGATAGGCACCCCCCGCATCAACTGTAAAGCAGTTCGAGATAGTTTTTCCATCATAATAATCATTAGTAGCAGAAATAACTGTCGTAAGGTCATCTCTTTTCAATCCTGCATAATTTAAAGCACCCCGAGCAGCATAAAAGATCATTTCAGGACGGCTCATTTGAATGTCAGTTTCAGGTTTAACTTGATAATATCCAACAATACCTACTTTCTCCACAATTAAACACCTCCTATTGGCTTAAAGCCTTTTATATCTGTCGGTTGACCTTGAAGCTTATCACTCCATACAACTTGAACTTTCATCCCAATTTTAAGATTTTCCGGTTCTGTCTCTAATATAGGTAAAAGCATTGCTGAATCCGCTCCATCAAGCTTTACAAGACCAATCATTTTGATATTTTTTGATTGTCTAGGCCTTCTTTCA
>JAHLWE010000377.1 GCA_019058135.1 Promethearchaeota archaeon
CCCCACTTATCCCCCATATCTGATCTGCATGCCATATGCCTTCCCATATATAAATAGCAAATATCCATAATAAAACAATAATTCCTGCTGGAAAAAGATGAAGCGCTTTTCTGTGTAAATCTGTATTGAGGTCATATGATTCTAAATCATCGCTATCTTCGATCTTCTTATCGAATTCTTCGATAAACCTTTTAATATTTCTCTTTTCTTTTATATTTGGATTTTTTTTTACAACAGCTACATATTGATATAGAAGTATCAAAAATATAATAGACGGCGTGAAAATACAAATGAAAAAATTTGATAATCCCTGAAACCATCTAATATTTACATTATCCGTTGAATAAAAGAACGGATAGCATAACGCTGCAGTTATCCATAGTAGAAAAATAAAATAAAAATTCTTAAAATTATGTTCCTTTGGAAATTGTTTATTTAATTTTAAGGCATAAAATAATTGCCCAAAACCATTTACTATAAAAATAATTGTTACAGGTAAAGTTGCAATATAATAAGCCACATTTTTTCCACATATAACAATTTTGGGTAAAAAAAATAAAAGAGTTTAAAACAATAAAAGAATTTTCTCAATTGCACTGTGGACTTTATCCACAAGTTCGTCTCCTAACATTGCATCAATCTTCTCCTTAGCATTTAAAAAAAGGCTTGCTCCAGTAACTATTACGTTTTCAATAGCATTGTTAAATGTCGAAGTTCCGGTTGCAGCAAAATAATCTACTCTTTTGACTATTGCATCTTGATATTCTTTAGCTGTACTCGGTTTAAGCTCAGTTAATGTTCTAAACTTTCGTTGGGCATCAGATGAATTTTCTGGCATAATTTAAACTTCATCCTCCATGCCTTTTCTTTCTGGTATTCCGCCATTAGGTTGAATTTCACTGACTACTTCCTCCTTAGAGATTATCTCTCCTCTAACTTTACCTGTTGTTGTATCAAATTCGTTTCTAATTTTATTAGTTACTTCTTTTGCTATTAACTTCTCTATGTGAGGTCGATGGAATGAATTCATTGTGCAGAAAGAACACTCCTTTACTGTGCCATCAGGCATTGCAATTCCAAAATGAACAATACACCTTTTTGCTCTTTCTACATCGAAATTATATGCATCTTGGAAATGCATACTTGATATAAGCAAAGCGCCATGAGAGAATGAACTAATACTATCCCATCTGGCATTAAGTAATACTCTGGTAAACATATCCATTAATTTTCCTGATTTTTTAGTATATTGTAACATTCCCATTAAAAATCTAGCACGTAACTGTTGCATGTCTAACCAGTTTGCACCTTTATCCATTGTTTCTCCGAGGGATTTGCCTGCATCACCAAAATTACCTAATAAATCCGTAAATATCTTTATGGGTTCCTTTTCTTTATGTTTGATTTTTTCCCAGAATTGATTAGCAAAATCTATGATTTTAAGCGGGTCAAAGTATTCCATTATTGGCACCATTTTATTTGTTTCCGGATCTACCACTAAATATGTGGAAAAACCACAATCTGGATGACATGTGAATTCAACTGGTTCTACACCAGCTAAAAATGACATTATCCTTCCCAATTCAACTATTGTTGATAATGGATACCATGCATTCTCAATGCTTACAGCTCCACCCGTTTGTTTATCAATTTCTTGTATTACATCAGCATTTGTAATTCTTAAATCTTGCATTTCCTCAAATGAAATTCTCCCGCATAATGAAACTGGTTGAAACGTTATTCCCCGAACTACATCAATGTTATCTATGGCATATTGAATAATATTCCCAACCTCCATATCTGTAACACCTCTAGCTATTGTAGCGACTAGGACAATTGAGGTAAGCTCTGCCTTTCTACAATTTTCTACAACCCTTTCTTTATATGCCATTAAATTCTTAATACCACGTGTTTTCTCATAAGTTTCATTATTTATCCCATCAAATTGTAAATATAAAGTGTCAAGACCTTTTTCATAACATTCCTTGGTAAACTCTAGTCCGCCCTTTTTTCGCTGGAAACCGTATCCGTTAGTTGCAACTATTACCTCCTTAAAGCCGTGCTTTCTTGCCATTGCACAAATTTCTGGGAAATCTTTCCTAACGGTCGGCTCGCCACCAGTGAACATTATAGCCGGGGGCGGTATAGGTTTGCTTCGGAAATGTGCCATAATCCGATCAATCTCCTCAAGTGATGGCTCAACAAGATAACCTGCTTTCCCAATGTTCGCATAACAGAATGAACAAGCCATATTGCAACGATTTGTGAGGTCTATGAGTGCTAGAGCGCAAGTTGATAAATGTTCTGGACACAAACCACAATTCCAAGGACAACCTCTGGGATCTGTTGCAGGAACATCAGAAGGGTTGGCTTCTCCATTTTTAAGAAACTCCCATTTATCGGTCTTATAATGGGTCCATTTATAGTATCTTGCAGAAGATGAGATGAGATCTTTAAAATCACCATGTTCTGGACAAGTTTTTACCATCCAGATCTTGCCATCTTCTTCAATATACTCTGCTGGAATTCTTTGAAGGCATTCTGGGCATACGCTAATTGTTTTAGAATACCATTTTTCTTTCAAATAATCTGATCCGTCTATATGGTACATTTTTTACGTCATCAAATTTTATTTAATTATTTAATTAATTAAATTAGTGTTTTTTATCATATTAAAAACATATTATATCTAAGATAATATTAAAATTATTATTATTTTTTATAAAACGTTTTAAAATGTATAAAATCAACTAACAAAAAGATTTTATTCTACTTATTAAATTTTAGATTTTTTTGTTTTGAATCAATATATATAATAATAAAATAAAAAGAATGAAAATTATAAATATTTAAAGTAGTGATTAACTTGGATTTTGACGAGATTAAATATGTTATTGATATTACAATTTCTAAAACTGACGCATTGATTATTGTTGACATGCAGAATGATTTTATGCCAAATGGCACTTTACCTGTAAGAGAAGGTAATCAAATCATCCCTGGAATTAATCAAATAATCAAAATTTTTTATGAAAAAGGGGAATCCATTGTTTTAACTCAAGATTGGCATCCTAAAACTCATAAATCTTTTGCTAGTAATCACCCCGGAAAGAATCCGGGAGATAAATATCAAATTGAAGCAATTGGTCCGATTTTATGGCCTAATCACTGCATTCAAGGAACAAATGGGGCAGAGTTTCATAACTCATTAGAAATATCCTATGCAAGAGCAATAATTCGAAAAGGAATGAATCCAGAAATTGATAGTTTTTCTGGATTTCTTGAATATGACAAAAAAACCAAAACTGGTCTTTCAGGTTTATTAAAATCATTAAATATTAAGAGAGTTTTCATTTGTGGTCTTGCATTAGATTATTGTTGTTATTTTACCGCAATGGATGGAGTTGATTTTGGATTCAAAGTCTATTTCATTGTAGATTTAACTAGAGGAATAGATATACCAGAAGGAAATATTTCCCAAACATTGTCAAATATGAAAGTAAAGGGTATAAAATTTGCCAATTTAAATAGTTTTGTTTAGAAAAATGCAACTATAAATTATTTTTATAATGTTTAAACCTTAAATGTTAACAATGATAACAAAAATAGGTATTGTAAATGTAAAAGATTTTGATAGCGTTATTGATGCAATTATTAATGCTATCAAATTGGTTGAGAAAGATTTACCATTTAGCTTTAAAGATTCAAAATATATCTTATTAAAACCAAACTTGCTTTCTACTGAAAGAGATGCGTGTACACAGCCAGTTTTTGTTGAAGGAGTTGTTAATTATCTAAAAAGTATTGGTATTTCCATGGAAAATGTAAGAATTGGTGATTCTCCTGGTCAATTTAAGAAAAATGCTTCTTCTGTTGCCAAGAAAATAGGACTCTTTGATATTTGTGAGAGAGAAGGTATAGAATTCGTAAATTTCGAAAGTGGAATTCCGGAAAAAGAAGTAATTGAAGATGGTTTAATTATGAAAGAATTCTTTGTATCAAAACCGGTAAAAGATTGCGATATTATAATAAATCTTCCAAAGTTAAAAACTCATTGGGAAGCTACGATGACAGGAGCAATAAAAAATTATTGGGGCATTATCCCGGGAGGATTAAAAGCTAAATATCATTTATTGGGTAAAAATCCACAGAGTTTTGGAATGGTTCTTGCAGATAATTTTTCTTGGATTGTGAAAAATAAACCAAATAGATTAACTATTTACGATTTACACACAATTATGCAGGG
>JAHLWE010000378.1 GCA_019058135.1 Promethearchaeota archaeon
CCTTGAGATTATTGTTTCTGAAGTTGGAAAGGAGGTTATTAGGCAAGAGAACCCGAATTTCTTAGCTGAGTTGAGTAAGTACGGCAAGGTATATGAATTCAATGATTTTAATGTTTTAATTGCTAGTGGTTCCCACCTATTTGATGTAATGTTAATTATTCCATGCTCAATGAAGACCTTGGGCTTAATTGCGAACGGAATTGCAAATAATTTAAATATCAGAGCAGCTGAAGTTTGCATGAAGGAAAAAAGAAAGCTAATCTTGTGCCCAAGAGAATCTCCACTATCACCAATCCATTTAGAAAATATGAGTAAATTGGCCAAATTGGGAGTAATAATTGCTCCTCTAATGCCAGCATTCTATACAAAACCAGAAACTATTGATGATCTAATTGAACATACAATAAATAGGCTTATGGATTTATTGGGAGTTCCTGAGGAGCATGCAAAAAGATGGATGGAATAATAAATCATGAACAAAAAAATTAAAATATCTTTTAATGTAAATGATTTAATTCTATTGGTTCAAATTCCCTTAATTTCTTTATTTTTTTCACTTTAGGATTTTTAATTAAATTCCCCTGCATTATTACTTTAAAAACTTCTCCAAGAAAATCAATATTTTCAAGAGGATTCCCAGGAACAACTGCAAGGTCTGCCGATTTTCCAGCCTCTATAGTACCAGTTATTTCATCGATCCCGATTATTTCTGCGTTACTTTTTGTTGCAAAATATATCGCATCTTGTGGTGTCATATCTGTATATTTAAGATAATGTTTTAATTCTTTCCAAACCTCATAATGAGTAGAATAAGGAACTGAAGCATCCGTTCCAAGGCCTAATTTTATACCTTCCTTATAAGCTCTTTGTAATCCTTTAATCATTCCTATTTCTATCAGCTTCGCATTTTCATGTTTCACTTGTGTTATTTTTGTTACTTTAATCGGGAGTGTGGCCATCCCCATACCTGCTATGACTGTGGGTATTAACGCTGTATACCCTCGTAGAGATTTTGGGTTGTTTTTAAATAATGGTACGAGTTCGTCTGTAATTTCAGCTCCATGCTCAATTGTATCGACACCACCTAGAAGAGCTTCTTTAATTCCTTCTGTACTTTCACAATGGGTTGCAATTAATAAACCTCCCCGGTGAGCTTCAAAACAAGCAGTCTCAATTTCCTCGACAGTCATCTGAGGTCTTCCAGCCTCTCCCACTTTTCTAGCATCCATAACTCCCCCGGTAGAAAGAATTTTTATACAATCAACTTCTTTTCGAAGGTTTTTTCTTATACATTTCCTTATTTCAGGTATTGAATCTGCAACATAACCCATTATAGCTCCATGACCACCAGTAATACAAATTCCTTGACCAGCACAAATTAATCTAGGCCCAACAAATTTTCCCTTTTCAATTTTCTTTCTTAATTTTACATCTAAATAAAAAGGATCACTTAATGACCTAAGCGTTGTTACACCGGCATTTAAAGCGTTTAAAACATTTTTTTTCATCATTTTAATAAAAAGAATCTTTCCTAAAGGTGTTTTAAATAGTTTCATTAAAATGCTCAATATATTATCACTAAGATTCATTATTTTCATTGGTTTTCCACTACCAGATAGATGACAATGGGCATTAATTAATCCAGGAAGCACATAGGCATCTTTAAGATCTATTTTTTTATAATCCCCTGGTATTTCAATTGCATCCTTGCTTCCAACACTAACAATTAAACCTGGCGTTTCGTTTTCTTCTACTATATTTTTAATTAGTATTACTCCATCATTAATTACTTCACTATCGCGGTTTCCATCAATAATATTACAATTGATTAATGCAATATTTGTTTTTGGCTCTTTTTTTCTATATTTTAATCCTCTTAGCCATGAAATTATGAGCAACATAAATACTATATCGATTATACTAGCAATAATAGATACAACCCCATACCATAAAAAAGGCATCCAACTATGATTGAGATGCGCTAAATTTAATGTTAAACTATACATCCCCTGTCCAAAAAACCCAAGAATATCTAAAACCCCCAATGGAATTGCCGCAAAAGGTATTATCCATGGAAAAATATTTAACACACCTACAATAATATATGCAAGTGATCCCCACACTCCTTCTATTGTTCCATATGTAATCCATGCAAATAAAGCAACTAATACTGTAAAAAAGAAAAGAATTATTCCACCTGAAGTGACATAATTTACAAAAGAATTATTATTACTCATTTTTACCAACACTAAATTTTTTCTTGTCAAAAATTATAATTTATAAATAAATTTTCTACAATATATATACCTAATGAAATTCGAATTGTAATTTTGAGTTATATTTAATGGATTTCATAATAAAATACTATGCATAGAAAAAAGTTAATGTTCATTGTTAATTAAATAATTATTTATTTTTCAATTAATTTTATTTATCTATAGTAGTTTTATATCTATTAGAAGGTTAAGAAAAAAAATTTCGAGATATTATTAGATCTAGAATTCCCACCCATTTCAAATTTGATTTAAAAAAATTTTAGTTTTATAATAAAATAATTAGTATAATTTTTTAAAAAACCGAGTAATTAGAGTTTATGACTGTAGAACTAAGAACATTTTATTTGCCCTTTATTTTTATATCATTTTTTATTGGATATCAAATGTCCTTCTATTTTCTTTATGATTATTATAGACATCGAGAAAGAAAAATAGAATTAAATAAGATTTTACTATATTATGGAATATTTTTTGGCTTGTCAATAACCGGGTGTTTATTTGATATAATTAACGATTTTTATATTACTAACCTTTTTATCAAAGATATTTTTGCAAGGATGGTTTATTTACTGGTATTAATCGCAAGCGTATTAATTCTATATCATATTTCCTCAAAAGTGTATAAAGAAATAATCAATCCTACATTAACAAAAATATTGATATTTATGAATATTTTTCCATTTATTTCAATTTTTATTTTTAATCCAGCAACTACTGAATTTCTTTTTGCTATTATTTTCATATCTATAGATTTTCTATTTTTTCTAATTTTCCAACTTAACCTAATTAGACTATCGAGTGGTAATATAAAAAAAAGATTGAAGATTATATTTTTAGGAGCATTAATAATTATTTCAGCGATAATTATTGGATTTATACCAGTAAGTGATCTTGAAACTCAAATACAAAACCCTATTATTGCTATACCATTTATTACCACACTAAGTTTAGGATTAATAATTTTATTATTGGGAGCATTAAGATTTCCAGTTTTTCTTAATTTTTTTTGGAAACAAAATCTAATAAGCCTTTTTATTATAAATCGAAAAACACTTAAAAAACTATATTCGTATAATTTCACATCATACACAGAAGATATGGATAATTCAATAAAATCTCTCATAAATATTAATGAAAGTATAAAATTAATATCACATGGAATGATTGGAATTATTGAAATCTTTACTGCTGTTGCAGAAACAAAAGATAAGAAAATTCAAAAAATTAAACAAGGCGGGTTTTCAATTCTTTTAGAATATGGAGAAGAGCCCATTTCTAATATTTTTTTTATTTTATTGGTTAAAGGAGAAATGGATAGCAATAAATATTTTTTAACAGCCATTAAAAATCAATTTCAATTGATGTATAAACATGTAATTCCCATTTTAGAATTTCTAGATGGAAGTAGTACAGAAAGGATATTTTCAAGTTTTGATACAATTATGAAAAATATTTTAAAAATGAATTAGAACATATTTTAATGTTAATTATGCTTAATGGAGTTAATTTTCCGATACAAGGGCCATTTCAAGAACCTTTATTGATTATGGAAGAGATTGTAATTTTTTTTGCTCTTGAAATTGGTATTATTTTTTGGATTAAATCTAAAAATAAAAAAGAAGAAATATCAAATTTGCAAGAGAAGGCTTTTAGTTGGTTTTGTCTTGGCTATTCTCTTATGTGTGTAATTTTTATTATTTCAGATTATTATGTGGAAGATTCACATATACGACTTATATTATTGAATTTTGCTTATTTTGTACAAATGATATCTGGACTATTATTTATCTATAATATGGAAACATTTCAAATCTTTTTTAAAAAATATCTATTTACCTTTATTTTTATAGTATTTATGATTCTCTTTGTTATCTGTTTTTTTATTGAATCAGTATTTACAAAAACATTCTCATTTTTTTTCTCTTGGATAATATATCTTTTATTTTTCTTCCATTATATGATAAAAGTTAGTACTAGTAAGAAATTAAAAAAGGTATTGAAAAACTTCAAATGGCATTTATTTGAATTATTTAGTGGATTTATTTTCCTCAATATTGGCTATGCATTAACCACAGATTTCATATTAAATCTATTTGGTTTGGTTGGTAGATTAATAGGTGCTGTCTTTCAAATAATCGGGTTGATATTACTTTCTCTATATTTTCTCTCTATATCATCAATAACTGAATACTTTTGGAAAGAAAAAATAGATTCTATTTATATAATTATGCAATCTGGACTCTGTCTATATACTAAACACTTTCGAGAAACAAGGAAATCTTTTGATGAAATTGTAGCTTCGGGGGCTTTATCAAGTGTTCAAATCATATTAGAATCAATCACTGATAAAAAGGATATCTCTATTATTGAAAAAGAAGGAAAGACCATGATATTCCAGCCGGGAAAATATATTATAGGAGTGCTAGTTTGTGAAGAAGATCTTGAATCAATTCGAATTACTTTAAAAAAATTTGTCCAAAAAATCGAAAAAATATATTTTAACATTTTAAAAACATGGGATGGCAATTTGAATATATTCAAACCTATTGAAGATATTATTAATGAGGTCTTCATTTAAATATTAATCTTGTAAAGGTTCATATCTTTGAAAATCTACTCTTTTTTCAATAATTGAAAAAATGTATATGCCCAACGTTGCTAATATTACTTCGGATATGAATACATATAAAAAATTCAGAGGGAAAAGCTCAATAGGTAGACTGAACCAATATCCTATAAGCCACGCCACATAACATGAAATGATTAAAGCATAAAATATTCCACCAATATATCGTATCAGCTTTCCATCTTTCCCAAGTTTTTTAAATAAAATAATGCAATATAAAGCAGGAATATTCACAATACAACTTATAAAATCAAGGGGTACAAAAGGAGAAGTCATATTGACAAAAAATACACCAATAATTTTGCCAATTAGCCCTGGTATCGGAAATAAAATGCACATCCCAACCATAACTTCAGCTATTCTAAATTGTATTTCAAAAAATGAAATTGGCGTAAATAAATACCCTAAAACAATATATAAGGCAGCAGTTATGCCGGTAATTGACACATCTAAGGATTTCAGAGGCATTGATATTATCATTTATAATGATATTTTCTCTGAATTATTTATTAATTAGATTTATCTACTTAAAAACAATTTCATTAAAATTTCAGAAGAAAAAAATTAGAAAAAATTATTATCTCAATTATTACTCTTTAAAAAAATATTTTACAAAGGAATCATAAAAATCATTTACCCAAAAATTATCATTCTCAGCAAACTTAATTTTTCCATAATTTTCTATAAAGTTTGGATAAAATACAGGTTTATCTATACTTGGTGTTTCCATTTTTTTCACCTTGATCTTTTTATCTATATTTATATAAATAACTATTTAAATAAATAACAAATTAATTTATAAATTAATATTTAAACCTTATGACTCTTTTCATATTATTATTAAACTGATTTTTAAAACCTTCCCATTATTTTGGGTTTCTTTACTAAAATTAAGAGCAGATATAAAAGTGATAAATACGATGAGCTATTTCATGCAGATTTAAAAAAATAGTGATCATTTTTGTAATCTTTATGGATTTCCATAATTCCTTTATAAAATTAAAACTCATCATTTTATTAAATACGATCATAGTTATTAAAAATCTTTACTGATTTTAATAAAAAAATATAAAG
>JAHLWE010000032.1 GCA_019058135.1 Promethearchaeota archaeon
TATCCAACATCTTCTTTTTTGATGATTCCTTTTTCAAAACATTCCATGCCAAAAGCTACTGTTGTTCCAGCTGAAATAGTATCCATTCCTAAGTCATCACAAAGTGTTATGGCTTTAATTATCGCGTACCAATCATTATGACCACAGTTTGACCCTAATGAGTATATATTTTCGATATCCATACTTCCAACTGCTCCTGCCCATAGAGGATGATCCTTAGGAACCCTTGCTAAATGATCACATGCCACTGGGCATTGACTACACGCAACTTTTTTCACAACTAAATTTTCATCAAGCCACTGTCCTGAGAATTTATCCATTTTATCAAAATAACCTTCTCTAAAATTGTAATTTCCAAGCATTCCCATGTCGTTGTATGAAACCAATCCACTTGGTGTCCCATATTCTCTATATTTAGAAGTAGCTGTTCCAATTGAGCGCTTAACGAAATCTTTTCCTAATTCATAAAACTTTTTTGGGTCTGCAACTTTAATGCTTTTAGTTCCTCTAAAACATATAGCTTTAAGATTTTTTGAGCCCATCACGCAACCCATTCCAGTTCTTCCTGCTTGTCTGTTTCTATCATTTGTAACACATGCAATTTTAGAAAGTTTTTCTCCTGCTGGTCCAATTCCAGCTACAGAGAGTCTTGAGTCATGAAAATGTTCCTTCAATATCTCATCAGATGTCCAAGCACCCTTTCCCCATAGATCAATCTCCTTACATGGGAGAATTTGGATATCTCCATCATCAAACATGATATATACAGGTTCTTCTGCTTTACCATAAAATACAATTAAGTTGTGACCAGCTCTTCTTGCTTGTTGGGCAATGCTTCCTGAAGATATTGCCATACCGAAAAGTCCAGTAAGGGGGGATTTAGCAAAAAGTCCATATTTAGAACTTGTGGGTAGAAAAGTTCCGGGATATGGTCCAATTGCCCATACTAAAATATTATCAGGACTTAATGGATCAGTACCAGGTTTTAATTCATCCCACAATACCTTTGCGCCAAAACCGTATCCACCAATCCAGTTAATGCAAAACTCTTCCGAAATTGAGCCCCTTTCAATTTTGCCCGTATCTAAATGAATATTAACTCTTTCTTGTGTATATCCTTCTAAAGTCATATTTCTACACTTTTTTTTACTTTCTTTACAAATGTTATTAACTTAGACATTTCTCTATAGAAGAATGTCGTATGATAATAATTTACATTTGAAATATATAATAATTAAGATTTATTGTTAATCATTATTAAATTAAATTAATTTTTACAAAAGACTAATTTGTTAATTATATGGTAAAATCAGATATTTTCTTGCAAACTGTTAATTAATAGGATATATTAAGAAAGGAAAATAGAGAAATAATTAATAACGGTATAGCATACCAAGGAAAGTGATTAAACACATAACTTTAAAATCTATTGCTGGATTTTCATGTAAATAGCAATTAAAGTGAGTTAAACATTTTGGGCAATTAAGAATCATATATTTTGCTCCAGTTTCAATAGCTTGATTAATTCTCTCGCCTTGTATTTTTTTTGAGTAAATATTGCAAGACAAATTAGCAGCGACACCGCAACAAAGAGCATCCTCTTTATTGTTTTTCATTTCTACTAATTCGACAAATGGGATTTTATTCAATATTTCACGGGGAGCATCATAAACTTTACTCATTCTGCCAAGTCTACAAGGATCATGGTAAGTAACTAAAATTTTATCAGAATTAGGGAGTTTTAAATCATCTAATAATCCTTCTTTTAGAATATACTCACTAATATGATAGACTTCAAAATTAAAATCATTATTTTCTTTAAAAAGATCTTTATATACAAATTTCCACATATAATATCCTTCTGCGCAATTACAAATTATAGTTTTTACTCCAGCATTTTTAAATAAATGCACATTATGTTTTGCAAGTTTTTCGAAAGTATCCATATCACCTGTCCAATAATTATCATGTCCACAACATTTTTCATCCTCTAAAACAACAGGAATTATTCCATTTTGATTTAAAATACCTATTACAGTTTTTGGAACTCTTAAATAATCTATTTTATCAGCAGAATCATAAAATGATTGTTTTCCATAAACACATTTAAATTTCTGCCCCTTTTCAAGTGATTCTTGTAATAATTCATGAGGTAAATCACAATTAGAACACATATTACATAAAACACATCTATGAGCTTCTTGAATTGCGTCTTCTTCCGAAAGTCCAATTTCACATTCATTAAAAGATTTTATTCTTTCTTCTACTGGAATTATTGGCATCGCTCTTCTTTGGGTGACTTCTATTTGTTTTTTAGGTAGAGCAGCGGGTCTTAAATCTTCTCTAAAGAACCTATCTTCTTTTAGATCAACACTTCTGAGATATCGATCAATTGAAATTGCTGCTTCGTATCCATTCGCTATTGCTCTAATGACTATTGCCTCACCACCTATTATATCTCCTCCAGCAAAAACACCAGGAATATTTGTCTCTAAAATTAATTTATCGATTTGAATACTACCTCTTTTATCAATTGCTAATTTATGTTCAGCAGCTAATACAGGTTCATGGTCAGCTGCCTGACCTATTGCAAGTATTAAAACATTAACTTTCATTTTGATTTCAGAACCTTCAATGGGAATCGGTCTTCTTCTACCTGAACTATCTGGTTCTCCAAGTTTCATCTGGATGCATTCAACTTCAGAAAGATTACCATTTTTATCCCCTAAAATTCTTACTGGATTAGTTAAAAATTGAAATTCAATATTCTCTTCTTTTGCCATTTCAATCTCTTCTTTCGATGCGGGCATTTCTTTTTCTGATCGTCGATAAATGAGAATTACTTTTTTAGTACCTAATCTCACAGAAGTTCTTGCGGCGTCCATAGCAACATTTCCGCCACCTACAACTCCAACTATTTTATCTTTAACTTTCACTTCAAATTTTTTTGAGGTTTTATCTGATAATTTATAATTTTTAAGATATTCTATACCTCCGATAACATTTTTAAGATCATCTCCCTCTATTCTCATTCTTCTGCTATGTTGAAGCCCTATTGAAATAAAAATAGCTTCATAGCCCATTTTTTTTAAATCTTCAAACGTTAAATTTGGGCCTATTGGTGTATTTGTTTTTATTTCAACACCACTTTTTTCGATATATTCAATTTCATAGTCCAAGATTCTTTGGGGCAAACGGTATTCTGGAACCCCGAATCTTAACATTCCTCCCTTAAAAGGTGAAGCTTCAAACACTGTTGGTTTATATCCCTTTTTTGCAAGATAATATGCTGCGGACATACCAGATGGTCCTGAACCAATAATTGCTACCTTTTCTTTAGTTTGTTTAGGTGGTATAATATTCTTTAAAGGGGCATTTTTTATTTCCCAGTCAGCAACAAATCTTTTTAATGCTTTAATAGCAACGGGTTTATCTATAGTCCCTCGATTACAAACATCTTCACAAAGAGCAGGGCATATTCGACCACATACCCCTGGAAAGGGAATCCTTTTTCTTATTAAATCAAGTGACTCTTGAAATTTTCCTTCTCTAATAAATGAGATATAACCTTGTATGTCTACACCTGCTGGACACGCTCTTCTACATGGAGATATTTTATCTATGTACGGAATACAACCAACGAAATATGCAATATCTCCCTTATCAGCAACTTTTAAACCTGTATCATCTAAATAACCGAGTTTATTCTCGAATTCTATTTGATTATTTGCCATTAAATATGGTAAATTTGCATATAACCTACCATGTGTTGTATATTCCAATTTCTCCTCTTTCAATTTTTCTGATTCCGTAGCAATCTTCCGAAGATTCAAAATAATGTCGAAAAAATTAACTCCAACATTATCTTTTGACATTGGGCAATATTCTATACATTGACCACAAGTTAAACAACTCCAAATATTAGAATTATTAATTATTTCTTCAATTGAAAAATTTGAAAAGTCACTAACGAGTTGTCTTGGATAAAAAAGTCCATATTGAGAAACTGGACATACATTTACACAACGATTGCAATCATAACAATAATTTGCGGATTTAATTAATTCTGATATCTTTTCAAGATCTTTACTTTCAATTTTTAAACTTCTTTCTGATGAAATTTCCTCTTTTGCTTTCATTTTAATGAACTTTTTTGCTTTTAATTTTGATTAAATTTGAGGAGTTTATTTACTGATATACATTATTCGTGTTAGTCAATATTGTAAATGAATTTTCAATTTTTAATGTTTATTATTATTTTGTATAACCATCTAACCAGCTTTTATTGAATAAATAAAATTAATTAAAGAATTACCTTGAAGATTGAAATCCAAGAATATTTTATTTTACCCTTACAAATTTAATGAAGTTCATCACACCATGATTTAAAGAAAGTTCTCCATTTTTGATTTTGAATTTTATTAAGTAACTTGCCGCCTCTCTCATTTAAATATAGAACTTTATTATATTCAGTGAAATAATCTAGGATCATATCTTCTTTGGAGTAATCTCTTGAAGGTCTTATCACTGAACTTTTTAATGGGTTCAAATTTTTAATTTTCCAATATTCATCTATAAATTCAATTCCATAATTTTGAACATATTCATTTTTATGTTGATATACAAATGAGTTTGGGTATAATGAATAAAGTGTTGGGCCTATATCAATCAAACTATGAATTGAATCATTATTTATATAATTCACAGTTTCAAAAAATGTCTCTCTTGTCTCTCCTGGATAACCTATTAATAGATTTAATCTGCATCTTACTTTAGCGTGCTGTTTGTAAAATTCTATTATCTCATAAGTTTTTTTTATATAAGAATTAACATCTTTTATGGATATTTTATTCATTCTAACCAACATTTCTTTGGAAATAGACTCAAGTCCATATCCTACAACCATATTTGCTTCCTGAAATTTTTTTAACATCTTTTTACTAAAATAATCGATTCTCGCTTGACAAGAGAACTCCATATCCTCATTTAATTTGTTCTTTTTTATTAATTCAAGCCATTTATATTTATACTTTAGCGCATTAAAACATTGATCTGAGAAATTAAATCTTTTAACGCCATTTTTTTGAGCAATATTATATAGTTCCGTAAAAAACAATTTTGCTTTAATATATTCTAAATTTCTAAATCTAAAATTACTACCACAGAAATAACAATTTCCTGGACAACCTCTTGATACAAAAAGTTCAAAATTCATTTTTGAACTAAAATCGGGATACAAATCTAAATATCCAAGATAGTCTGGGAATGGCAAGGAGTTTATATCTATTGGTTCAGGTATTACAACTCTCGTCTTTGGAGTTTTAATTATATTACTATTCCTTAATAAATCTAAAAAAAATCTTTCTCCTTCACCTCTTATTACAAAATCAAACGGTGAATTTTGGAATAAAAAATCATTTGGAACTGCAGAAGGATGGTATCCGCCAACAATTATTTTGATGCCTGGTTTTAGTTCCTTTAAAATAGAGGCTATCAATCTTGTTTGTAAATATGCGGCAGAAGTATAGCAACTTAGCGCAATAAACTCATATTCAAGAAGATCATATTTACTTATAATTTTCTTGAAAAACTTTTTAAATTCTTCTTTTTTATATTCGGAAATTTTATATCCGTCAGGATTTAATTCTTCTTCACGTCGGATGTCAATGATCATTGGCATCTTTTTTTTTATTAATTTCCTCTTCAATAATAAAGCGATTATTTGCAAAGGTCCGAGAGGAAAATTATAATAATAAATAGGTTTTTGATAATCTTCATCAATATTGAAGAAACTTGGAATTATCATTACAAACTTAATTGGAGTTTTTTCATATTGATTAGCATTCATAAAATGATCTTCCTAAAATTATATTCTTTATTTTCTATCTTATTTTTTATATATAAAATGCTTTTTTTCCGAATTTTTTTTTAAAAGTGAATACTCCTAAATCAAAATAATTTTATATAAATTATTCAATAAATTCCTTAATCATAACATTTTAATATAAATCATAAAATGTAATATTAAAATTAAAAATACAGGCTATAATCCTATGTCAATTGAGGAGTTAAGAAATAAAATAGCAGAAAGAGAAAGTGAGAAGGGTAAGGTTGAAGCTGAGGCATTAACCAAAACTACAGCTGCAGAGTCTGAAATCAATTCTACTTTTGATCCAAAAATCTCAGAATTAAAGGGGCAACTAAGTATAGCACAAGAAGAGGTTGAAAATACTCAGAAACTTTTAGGTGAAGTAAGAACTAAACTTGGAAATGCTAAAGAAAATGTTAAAAAAATATCTAATGACATAAAAATGAATGAAAGAGAAAAAGCCACTGCATTAAAAGATAAAATTAAAGAAATTCAAGCTGATAAAAAAACAAAATTAAAATATCTAAAATTGAAAGTAAAGGAACTTTATACTCAAATTAAAGAAATTGAAAAAGAACAAGCTGTTCAACGGTAATTCTTTTATGGAAACTATTTAATATTTCGATAATCGTTATTTTTTTTTTAAATTTTCAAATCTCTAATAATTCTATTAGGATTTGGAATTTTTTATTTTGAGAAAAATTAGGTAAATAATAATGAAGTAAAATTTGCTTAAAAGATAAAAAAGAAAAAGTAATAATTAATTTTATTAAAGAACAGGAATTTTATCTGA
>JAHLWE010000379.1 GCA_019058135.1 Promethearchaeota archaeon
GATAAAGGTTTATTAATAATTCTTGGTTGTACCCATTCTGGATTATTAAATACTGTAAATTTTATAAAAAAGCGGTTTGATAGAAAAATCTCTTGCATCATTGGAGGGATGCATCTAGTAAATGCCAGTGAAAAAAGGATAAATGAGACAATAACCTATCTAAAAAATCTACAAATGGAAAACCCTAAATTGATTATTATTCCCTTACATTGTTCAGGTATAAAATTTAAAGATAAACTAAAGTTAGAATTAAGAAATGTTTATGATTTAGGTGTTGGAACCAAATTAACCTTTTAATCTCTAAATCATAATAAGCTTGAGTTTAATCGATTGAAGTTTTAATATATTTCTGAAAATTTTTTAAATTACTTTAATTTTTATGACATAACTCAATTTCAGTTTGAAATGAGAACAAAATATTGTCGGAATTTATATCTATTATTATTTTAAAGCAAAAATTATTCTATTTAACTAAAATGAGTAAATATCAATGGTGTGTTGAATGTTATCCCAAGACTCTAAAACAAGAATTGTTAAAGAGTCAATAATTGGTGAGATAATATCAATTACGGGAGATCTTTTTGCTGGAATGATAATGGTTGTCTTTATAATGCCTAAAAAAAGTTTTTCTTATTTAATAATTATGATTCCTGCACTGTTAACGCTACGAGGAAATGTAAGTGGGACCTTTATTGCTCGGACAACAAGAGATCTATTTACTGGTGAATTATCAAAAACATTAAAACCGATAAAACGTTGGCTTGAGAATATTGGAGCAACATTATTCATATCACTTCTTGTTGGAGTCTTTATTGGAATTGTATCTCAGATTGTAAGTTTTCTATTAGGAAATGAAATTATTAATCTGTTTATTTTTTTGTCAATTCCATTGTTCACAATTCTGTTTGATCTAATTATATCTATTCCATTATCTTCATTTCTAAACATCTCTTGCTTTCGTTTTGGGCTAGATCCAAATAATCTTGTAAATCCAATAATGACATGCGTTGATGATTTTCTTACGGTTTTTGGTTTTTTTCTATCTCTAATACTATTGGGGGTGCATTAAATGGAATACTTCTATAAGATTATTAAAGAATCAATAGTAATTGTATTATTAACTTCTTTTTTGGGATTGATTTCTGGTATTTATTTATCAGATCAATATTATTTATTAAGCTCAATTCCTATTTTTATAATGGTTATACCCCCATTAAATGCATGCATTGGTGATTTATCTACAATTTTGATTTCTAAATTCACTACCTATCTATATATTGGGTCAATTCCTCCTAAAATTCAAAAATCTGAAACACTGAAAAATAATTTTATCGCATTATTAGTTACTGGAATTTTATCAGTTTTATTTTTAAGTATAATAAGTATTATTATTAGTCCTCCAAATTCACTTTCAATTCTTAACCCGGTTATTTATGCTTTCATTTTATTATTTACAATTGTAATATTATTTGCTGTATTTTTCGTGATATGCTTCATAAGTGCAATTTTTTTATTCAAACATGGAAAAGACCCCAATAATATCATGATTCCAACCTTAACTTCAACAGCAGATTTAATTACACCAATTATCCTATTAATAATTTTACAAATCTTTATATAACAAAAATGAAAAATAATTTATGAGGAATCAATAAAATAAATGCCGAAACTAAAAAGATTTAAATATAAACCAATTTCTCTTAAAGAAATATTAATTGAAATGAAAGAAAATCTAGATCTAATGATAGATCTAGCTTATAGCGCCATACGATTCCAAAGTAAAGAGATTGCTAACGAAGTCGTCAAAATTGAAGAAAGAATTCATGAATTAGTTTTTTTAGTCGACTTACAAGCAATGATGGCACATCCAGGACTACAAGATGCAAAAAGTATTGAGCTAATAGTAAGAGTAGGTTATGCTATAGACAAAATTTCTGATGCTCTTGCAGATATTGCTAAAGTGACCTTTATTAATGATGAGATTTGGGTTTTTACTCAATATCTATGGGGATATATTCCTGAACCTATAATAAAGGTAATAATTTCTCCTGAATCCGAGATTGCTGGAAGTTTAGTTGGAGAAATTAATTTTAGATCAAAATTTGGGGTTGATTTAATCGCTATACGTAGGGAAAAGCGGTGGATCTATAATCCAATTGCAGAGGAAAGAATTCTTGAAAATGATAGAATTTTAGTTAGAGGAGAAATGCCATCCTTGGTGCAAATTAAATCTTTTTGTAAAGATACTGCGCCAATCTCTTTTAAATTTGAAGGGGATGAAAAAAAAAGTTCATTTGATATAAAACAACCAGAAATCGAAAGCATTATGCCTAAAATAAAAAATACTTATATTCAAATGATTGATATTTCAGAAACTATGATACAACTTGCAATCTCCGCAATTTTTTTTAATAACGAGGAAGTAGCAGAGGATGTTCTCGAAATGGAGGAACTTATGGATGGATTAAATATTATGTTCGAAAAACAAATATTGGAGTTAGCAAAATATGTTCCATCCACAAGAGATATAGTTGGTATTTTAAGAATTGGTTTTTGTTGTGAATTAATATCAGATGCCGCATCTAACATCGCAGAAATGATAATTAAAGGTTTTAAACCTCATCCAATTTTAGTAAAAGCAATTAAAGAAACCTCTGAAATTTTGTTAAGAGAACAAGTTTCTCACCAATCGAAATTTAAAAATATCACATATGATGAAATGCTAGATAAATATCAATTAGGTGTTCACATTATTGCTGTAAAAAGAGGAGATAATTGGATTTATGATTATAAACGTGATTTTAAATTTGAAGAGGGAGATTTATTAATAGGATTAGGTCCTAAAGAAACAGTTATTGAATGGCACAAACTTGTTAATCCAGAGAGATGTCAGATTTATTTACATAAAAAAAAATAGAGGAAAATTTATATGTCGAAAGAAATTAATAAACGTTTTAATGATACAATGATTGAAATTGCAGAACAAATTAAAAAAGTTTCCGAACTAGTAGATAAAGATAAGATTTTAGATCTGATTAATATTATTCTCAATTTATATAAAAATAATAATAAAATTTTTGTATATGGTGCAGGCCGTTCAGGCTTTATTGGCAGATGTTTTGCTCAAAGATTAATGCATTTAGGAATTAATTCTTGTTTTATATCAGACGCGATAACCCCTCAATATACTAGGGATGATTTACTTGTTATAGTTAGTGGAAGTGGAGAAACCACAAGTTCTGTTGCAATAGCTCTAAAAGCAAATAAAATTGGGGGTAAATTAGCTCTCTTTACAGCTAACCTAAATAGCATTATTGGAAAAATCGCAAATATTATTATAGAAGTTAAAGGAAAAAGTAAAGATGTTGCAATAAGTGAAGCAAGCCTTGCTCCATATACGAGTCTTTTTGATATATCAACACTATCTGTATTGGATTCAATTTGTGGAGCAATTTGTGGAAAATTAGGGGTAACTGAAGCTGATATTGATAAAAGACATGCGACATTAGAATAAATTTTTTTCTTAATTCGATGGCTTTTTGTTAATTAACTTATGGTATTCTCCCGTATCATCTGAATTTGTATTCGAGGTAGAAGGACTGGAATAGATAAAATCTTTTGAATTTTGCGCAATAAAAACGTTATCAGACGAATCCACTACAATTGCTGCTCCGTAATCCACAGTGTTTTCACCCCAAGTAGCATTTAATAAAGCTGAGCCTTGGTTATCTAATTTTATAAAAAATGCATCTAAACTATGTGTAATTCCTACAACATAAATGTTTTCTAACGAATCTAATGCAATTGCCCTACCTGCCCCAATGTCCCACTCTTTATCCCATTCTAAATTTCCAGAACCATGTATTTAGCCAAACACATTATAGTATCCCACATCTTTCACTAATTACCTTGATTTAAAAATATTTTGGGTTCAATACTCTTCAAAATCTTCTTTATCATCTTCTTCAATCTCGACCTCCTCGATACGCGGGGCTATAAAAAACACCATTTTTGTATCGTCCAGACTTTTAAATTCGATTTCTGCTCTAAGGGGGTTATCGTTCCGTATATTAAATTTGATCGGGTCTTTTGCCTGAATTACCTTAGCCATGCTTGAGATATACTTAATGAACGATAACGAATGAACCGATAAACACTGCTTATCTTTAGCAGCATAAATAACACAAACATCGTTGTTCTCAGCACTCATTTCAAAGAGGTCTATTAGTTTCTTTAGCACATCTAATGTAATTGTATTTCTTTCTTCAGGCTTATTTAATGTTATTTTTCCGATGTCTCCACTTTTTTCATATAATACAATATCTTCCAAAATCAAAACCTCTTTTTTCTTAATGATTTATCCTCATAAAAAGTTTTTTAGAGAGAAAAAATAGGTCATAATTATGGTGTTGGAAAATTTAGAACCTAAAATTGTATGGGATATTTTTGAAAATATTATTGCTAAAACTCCGAGACCTTCTAAACATGAAGAAAGAATCCGTGAAGTGATAAAAGATTTTATATTAGAATCTGGCAAAACAAATAATAATGATTTTCAGATTTATCAAGATGGAGTTGGAAATATCCTAATTAAAAAACCAGCGACATCTGGACAAGAGTCAATTCCATCAATAATGCTTCAAGCTCACCTCGACATGGTATGTGAAACAGATAAACCTGAAGGATTTGATTTTTTCAATAAAGGAATTCCAGTACGTATTCAAGAAAATAATGAATGGGTTTACGCAGATGGAACATCTCTAGGAGCTGATAATGGTATTGGCTTAGCATTTGCTTTAGCAATCCTAATTGATAAATCGATAGATTCTCATGGACCCATTGAAGTATTATTTACTGTGAATGAAGAAGATGGGTTTGATGGAGCAACTCATCTAGATCCTAAAACTCTTAATATAAAAAGTAAATTGATGATTAATCTAGATGGAGGACCTGCCGAAGTAGTTGTAATTGGTTCTGTTTGTGGACGAAGGGTGAGATTTTCAAAAAAATTTAATTGGATTTCCCCTGAAGAAAGTAATGAGCTTCAATTTTTTGAACTTTCATGCCAAGGATTATTAAGTGGGCATTCGGGAGAAGATATTCATTTACCAAGAGCAAATGCAATTAAAATAGTAGGTAGAATATTATCAATTCTTGCCCAAGAAATGAAAATCTATATCTGTAAATGGCAAGGAGGTACTAAAGGAAATGTCATACCTGCTAAATCTATAGCAAAATTTGGTATTAAATCAAAAGATCAAAAGGTATTTGAAGAATTAATTAAAAAAGAAATTGTATCGATTAAGGATTATTATGAAAAATTTGAGCCTAACCTAAAAATCGAATATAAACAATCTCTTCCAGACAATTACCTTTCAAAAGAAGGTTCACAGATATTATTATCTACCGCTCATTTAATCCCTAATGGTGTTCTTAAAAAGTCTCACATTTATGAAGGATTTGTAGAAAGTTCGAACAATTTTGCTATTGTAGATACTGAAAAAAATGACGAAATTATTTGGCTTTATCCGCGTAGTATATTAAGAAGTGAATTGGATTCTTTTTGTGTTTCAATGAAACAATTAGGGAAATTAGGGGGTTGGAAAGTGTTTTTAAGGCCTGTGTTACCCGAGTGGTTACCTAATTTAGAATCTAAGTTCTTAAAATATGTTGTTAAGCAATATGAGAATCTTATAAAAAAACCGGTAATAACTAATGTCATTCATGGTGGATTAGAGACTGGAATGATTAGCACTAGGATAAGTGGCCTTCAAATGGTTTCTCTAGGTCCAACAATCGAAGGCTTGCATTCGCCGAGTGAAAGATTAAAAATCTCTGATGTGGGATTAATATATAACCTTTTAAGATTAATTATTAAGGAGCTTAATGATATAGCTTAAACAAAGAAGCTACTTTATAATGGACCCTATAGATCAGTACTTAAAAATTTCAATCCACTATCACACATCAAACAAACCACTGTTTTTCCCTTTGATTTTCCCTTAATTAAATGAAGTGCCGCTACAACATTAGCCCCTGAAGAAAACCTCCAAAAATCGCCTTTTTTTCTGCCTATTGGCGAGCAGTTTGAATTGCTTCCTTATCAGTTATTTGAATATACCCATCTACTATGATATTCTGGAGAAATTTTAAATTTGGCATTGAATGCCAAACATATTTGCCATAGAATAAGAGCAAATTTGAACATTCTTAAGTGTCCATATTTCATAACAAGATATAAGAATTCCAAGCTCGCGTCTGGAGGAAGGAAAACAAGAACAGGTACAAATCCAAAAAAAATTGAACTAATAAAAACCCAAGGAAATCTCTTACCCTATATTCTTGTAAATGAATAAGTTTTATCAGTGATGACTCCAGCAATTAATTCACTAAAAGACTTTATCCTCCCTCTCTTAATTCATTTGATATCAAAATTATCTATTTGCAATTAATATTTTTAATAAGTAATACGATTTTAATGAAAGGGTAAAATGTTGAAGATAATTATTATTTCAAGAAAAACAATATTGAAATTGTAAGAATAAAAAGTTTCGAGAGTGGTTAACATATTTTCAGCTTTTTTATCTTAATGAAAGGTAAAGATCCAAGTAATTTATGGTTAAAGACAGAAGATAATGGAAAAGGAAAAATTCTAAATTATCTATCTCCTCTTATTATATACTCTACAAACAAATCTAATGTTCCAATTAGGGGCATGCGACAATAGAATTGGTTTTTAATGATGGCACCTCACAGGTGGAAAGCTCAATAAGCACCCACTTACAAGTGTTTAAGCTTATTTCATAGTCATCATTATTATTTTTTTGAAACCTCCTCAAACTCAATATTTTTGGAGAGTCTTACTAATCTTGGATCCTTTTTATCGATTAGCCCTACAACCCAATTATGTATATTATTACTTGATAGACGGTTTGAGAATTCCTCAACATTATCTGCATCAACCGAGAGAAGCATCCCTCCCGCAGTTTCTGAAGCCTCACATGAATCAAGGCGATAATTGAAATCTCTGGCAAGTTCTTTTGAATATTTTATAATCGGAACTGTTTCAATTAGCGCGGAAAGATTTGTACCCTCAAGCATTTCTCTAGTATGACCTGCAAGTCCAAAACCAGTTACATCAGTCATTGAGTGAATAAATGAAAAATCATCATAGGAATATATTGTTTTTACAACGTTTTGATTTGAAGTAATCATTAATTCGATAGCATAATTTATAGAATTTCTTAATTCAGCATCTGAATAATTTTCTAAGATTTCAGGTGTGTCTTTAAGTATTCTATAAGCAGCCATTACTGGTTGAAGACCTGTTGGTTTAGTAATTAATAGTTTATCGCCTTTTCTTAGACCCTGTTTTCTGATTAATTTATCTTTTTCCACAAATCCAGACGCTCCTCCACCAATAAGTGGCCATTCACAGTAAATAGTATGTCCACCAGTTACTTTTGAATTGATTTTTTTCATAAAATTGTTTATTCCATTCATAATCCCTTCTGCAATTTCCATAGGCATTAAAGTTTGCAACGCTAAAAAGACAAACATTCCATTTATCTGAGGGACGTTCATAGCAAAAACATCATTGGTTACGTTACATGTTGCAATTTCTCCCATAATCTCTGGCTCATCTACAATAGGTGTAAAAATGTCAATATTCTCTAGTAAAAATAAATTGGTATTCGGAACAGAAGTGATTGAACAATCTTCAGTAAGACCTTGAAGTCCCACTTTCTCTAATAACTCCTTCAATTTATTTGGACCTAATTTACATGATCAACCGAAAATTTTTACCTGTTGAGTTAATCGATACTCTTCTTTACTTTTCAACTCAACCTCCTTTCATTTTTCAATATTATAATTAAATATATATAAAAAATTAAAAAAAACACTTTCTAAATTAAATTAAGCTTTTTTTATGTAAATAGTAAATATATATAGATCATTCACTTCTTGAAGATCCAAAATGTCATGCCCTTCCTTTTCTAAAAATTCGACTATATTTTCTTTAGCTGGTAAAAAATCCCCAATAAGTTTCAATGTTTTTCCAGATCCCATAGATTTTAATTTTTTCTTCGTTAAAAATAAGGGCATGGGACATGATTTTCCTTCTACGTTTAATTCCTCATCTGAATCCATTATAATCCCTCTAATATTTTAAAATGTGATATGATTTTCACTTTCACCCACTGCTTGAACAATCTCATGCATTCCAACAATCTTGGCGCCTTCAACCAAATGTTCTTGCTTAATCCCACGAGATTTACAACAAACTCCGCACACAATTACTTTCAATCCTTCTGAAATCGCACTTTCTAAATATTCTAAATGATTAGGATATTCATTTGGATTTTGTTCTTTCAAACCAACATATATTCCATCCTGCATTAAAGTAAGTGTTACATCATTACCATCTAATATCGCAGTTAGTGCGAACCTAAGAGCAGTATATGGCTTTTCCCTTCCATATGGTGATTCCATTATCATAACCGAAATTTTAACCATAATTTTAAATTCCCTATATAATTTTTAATTCAAATTAATCAAATTTAATTAGATTAAATAAAAATAAGAAGATTTATTAATCTTTTTCTTCATATATATTAAAAAAATTAATAGATTGAATATTGTTAATCTCTATTGTCATAAATAAAATTCCAAAATTTAATTGCGACTTTATTCAATCTTATTTCTTTGTTTTTGACAAAAAATAATTTTCTTCTTAAAAGAGGTATATTTGAAATATTTATTATTTTAATTAGTTTTGCATCTTCTGCTTTTTTAGCACTCATCTCACTAATGATTGATATATCATTTGATTTACTTACTGCAGAAATTATTGATTCATTGCTTGTCATTTCTAACAATTGATTTAATTTATCATACTTTTTTAAATTTTCCATAGCAAATTGTTTTGTACCAGAACCATCTTCACGGGAAATATAAGGATATTTAATTAAATCCTCAAAAAGGACTTTTCCTTTATTAATTCTAACCAAGTCGTGATCAAGAGCACAAATAAAAACTAAATTCTCAGTAAAAATTGGAAAATATTCAAATTTTTCTCTGTCCTCCTTTATAAAACTCCCAATTGCAGCAAATTCAACGTGCTTTTTTTTTAGATCTATTAAACTCTGCTTACTATTTTTTATCCAAATATTAATTGTTACATTAGCATACTTATTCTTAAAATCCGCAATAAATTTTGGTAATATATGATTTCCTGGAATAGTTGAAGCCGCAATAGATATTGTTCCCACAAGTTCTTTACTGAGATTAAATATTTCTTTTTGACTTTTATCAAATAAGGACACTATATCCTTTGAATATTTTAATAAAATTTCGCCTTGTTTAGTCAATTTGAATGTTCTTGTACTCCGATCAATAAGATTACACTTAAAATAATTTTCCAAATGCTCAATTTGTTGAGATAAAGCGCTTTGAGTTATCAAAATTTTATCTGCAACATTAGAAAAACTTTTCTCTTCAGCTAATAAAATAAAATGGCGTAAAAAATCAATTCTTAAGGACAAATTATAATCAATTTATTTGCTATACATCTTATGGTATATTTTTTGGATTTATTAATTTTTCTAATAAAAACCTGAATAAAAATTAATATTTAGATCTTTATTTTATAATTAATGATCTTAAAATCTTCAAGTTCTTCGAATTCATCCCTTAACTCATAAAATTTTTATTTTTTTTAATTAATCCACTTATTCTTTTATTTTTTCAGATTTTCTTGCCAATTCGTGATTTCTCTACTCAAGGTTTCTAACCCAGTCCAAAGTGTAGGATCATTCCATTTATTCCTCATTTGAAAGATAAGTTCCTTTGCTTTTTTCCAGAAAGACACTACATCATCGGGACAAAATTCGATAATAAGATTCTTAGGTAAATATTTTCTTTCTATGAATGTACCAAGTAGGTCGAAAAAATTGCCGATACGGTTGAAGTACTTTCTGCCGTCACTGCCAAGAGGATAAGAATTATTATATTCTTCAAAGTCTTCTACTTGGAAATCTTTATAGAACCAAATAAATGCGTCAACCATAGTATCAGAAGAATACATCTCATAAATCCGCAATAAAAGTTCAGCTTCTTTAAACTTGTTTTTCGTCAATTTAGCCATATTCCCTGATGATGCTCTAATTGCTAATTATTAAAAATTTAGCAGTGATATCTTTTTAATTTTTCCCTTTTCTTAATTACTGATTAAAGATCTTAAAACTTTTAAATTCATAATATCATTAGCTGTATCTTTTGAATTTTTTGGGGTTTCTAAAATACCAGGATAATCTTTAAATCGCTCATCATTTAGAAAAAATCCAAATGCTTTTTTTCCAATCTTTCCTTGCCCAATATGAGTATGCCGGTCAACTCTAGAACCTAACTCATTCTCAGAATCATTGAGATGAAAAACAAATAAATTTTCTAATCCAATAGTGTTATCAAACTCATCCCACATTTTGTTATAACTTTTTTCATTTAAAAAATCATAGCCAGCTGCAAATACGTGGCAAGTGTCAAAACACACACCTATTCTATTTTTATCTTTAATTTGGTCAATAATAAATTTCAGATGTTCAAATTTATATCCAACATTATTACCTTGCCCTGCCATAGTTTCTAAGCAAACTATAGATTTATATTTTGAAGTTTTTTTGAATAGGATATTAAGATTATTTGCAATTCTTTTAAGAGCATCCTCTTCAGTCTCTCCCTCTTCCTTACCAGTAGCAGCCCCAGGATGTAATACAATATATTCTAATCCTAATGATTCTGCTCGATCCATCTCAATTTCCATTGAATCAATTGATTTCTGTAAGGTTTCTGGATTATGAGTCCCTAAATTAATTAAATATGATGTATGAGAAAAAATAGGCCAGATGATTTTTGTTGCTTTTCTGGTTTCTTTAAAAGTATTAAGATCATCATCCGTTAATGGTTTTGCAGCCCATTGACGATTAGATTTTGTAAAAATTTGAATTGATTCGCAATCAATCTCATTCCCTCTCTCGATTGCCTTAAATATGCCACCAGCTATAGACATATGAGCTCCAATTCTCATGAATAAGAGCTTATCATTGAATAATATAAATATTACTAATAATTAGAAATAAAATTAATAAGAAATTAAAATATATAACATAATTTAAACGTATTATTATGGGAATTGTCGGAAAAAAACAATCGTTTTGTCGATTTCTAGGATGGTTAATAATTCTTATTGGATTTATTTTTACTCTAATAATCGATTCATTTTATTTAGCGAACCCATTATTTATCATAGGTTTGATTCTAATCATTTTACTTGCTTTTGTAACATTAAAATTTCCTCATGATTTAATTAAAAATCATAGACTCTTATTTGGTGTAATTTCTTTTACTGTAGTTATGATATTTAACATAGTAATTTTCCCTTTCACAGATAGTCAAGAATATTTCATAAAATACATTCCAACAATTATTGCCAATATTTCATTATTTCTAACGTGGCACTATACCTTATCAATAAAGAAAAAAGAAAAAATTGCATATGTAATCCTTTTTTTAATATATTTAATTCTTTCAATTTGCTTCAAATTAGGTTTATTAATTGGACAGTGTAATATCTATATATTAATTCCAAATTTAATAACTATATCAGGATTTGCTTGTAATTTTATAGCGGAAACAAGTATGAGAAAAAAAGGATTAATGAAATATATATAATAACATTATATTACTTAAGAATGAGGATAATTTAAGTAATCTTATATTTTTTATCTCGGCGTTGGATTTTGCTTTAGGAATATATGAAAATTGTATATGATAATCAAAAAAAATTAATTCAAAAAGATATATTATGTCTATAAATTTAAGTAATGTTTTTTAATATAATATTAGAGGATTTTTACTATGCTGGATAAAAATGAGTTATTAAAACTTTTACCCAAATTGATTCGAGAGGATGACGAGGTCAAAGGTGCCGTAATTACAGCTCTTTCTGGAGTAGTAGCTACTAAAGATGATATAAAACTTGTAATAGAAGAATTCAATAAGAGATTTGAAGGGATGGACAAGCGATTTGAAGGGATGGACAAGCGATTTGAAAGGATGGACAAGCGATTTGAAGAATTAATTAAACTAATGAATAAAGGATTTGAAGACGCAAGAAAAGATCGAGAATTATTAAGAATATCCATAACGACTTTGAGCACTAGAGGAGGGGTTGAATTACACAATACAATTTTGAGTCTTTTAAAAGACAAATTAATTCAAGAAAATATTGGAGTCAGTGAAATTAAACGAGAAGATCTTATTGATAGCGAAGGAAAAATATTTTATAAAAATTACAATACAGATATTGATATTTTAATTAAAAATGATAAAATTATCTTAATAGAAGTTAAATTCAAGGCAGATAATAGAGATATTTACCAAATCCTTAAGAAAGGGGAATTGTTTAAGCAAATAAAGAAGAAGAATTATGATGAATTGATGCTTGTATGTTTAGAAATCAATTCAATGAATTTTGAACAGGCAATAAAACAAGGAGTAAAAGTTATTGCCGGAAAGATCACTTAATTTTTAAAATTTCTTAAATTAAATAAAACCTCTTGGGTTATTCGGTAGATTATTTACGTTTTCCGCAAATTAATATTTATCTATTCCAATTATAGTAATTATAACAAGATTTTCCTGCAATATAATAGCTGAAACAAGTATGAGAAAAAAAGGGTTAGTGATACATATTGAAAAAATTATTCACATAATCTATTACACTCGGAGATTGAATTTTCCTTTTTAATATTAA
>JAHLWE010000380.1 GCA_019058135.1 Promethearchaeota archaeon
GTTTTATTAGGATCTCTAAATTCTCTTATTAATTTTATTTCTTCTTCCCAATTTGGTAGCCTTTTTGCTTCATTCAGTTCTTTTATGGTTAAATTAATTTTTTTGTTTATTCTTTTATTAATTTTACTCATATATGTAAATCCTTTTTTAGCTTGTCCATATAAATCTTTTGAAATTATTAAGGCTATATCCTCATATACCGATTGACCTAAAGTAGTAACAAAACTTCTTTCGATTTTACATGCTTTCCAAAAATTGGGATCATTGATTAGATTTGTTCCGAAAGGATTTTTTTTTAGAATTTCTTCCCAATCAAATATATCTTGAATCTTTTTTCTTTTTGACTCTAAAAACTCTAGAAACAAATTATAGATTTTTTCTTCCCAATTTGAATTAGAACTCATATTAAGTATTCAGAAATAGTAATTAAAATATGTTTTTAGTCAACCTTAGCTAAGATTAGCCTTTATCCACTAATTATCTTAAAAGACTTTAATTTCTTCAAGCTAGGCTTTAGCTAGAAAAGGATAGAGTTAGCTAGATCTAACTAAGAAAATTTATTTTTAACTAAAATGATAAGATGATATATAATGGAAAATACTTACAAACTTTCAAAAATTCTTAAAACAATTAGTTCGCCTGTAAAATTAAGAATTTTAAATTTAGTTTGTAAAAAGGAAATGAGTCTAAATGAAATTCAATCATTTATATCTAAAGAATATAACATAAAATATCCACAAACTACATATAATTACATAGAAACTTTAGTAGAAAATAATATATTAGAAAAAAAATATAATCAAAAAGAAAAAGTTATTAAATACAAATTAATTGGTAAAAATCTAAACATTAATTTTGAAAATATTGAGTTTAATCTAAAGTAAAATATTCAATTCTTTTAAACTTTCTTTAGAAAAAGGACATATTCAAATTTTTTCTTATTCTTCAAATTGATAACCTCTCTTTTAAGTAATCTTTCTATGAAGAAATTATTGTATTTTGCTATTTCTATAAACCTTTCTTTCATATTCCTATAATCTCCTATAACAATAATGAAATAACGATTCAATTTCAAGATCCTATATATTTCTTCAAATATAATATTCATATCTTTCCAAAAGACTTTTTCTGTTAATCTTTTATGTTTTAAATCACGTCCTATCATTTTTTTCCTTAACATTTTTATTTGATATAAGGGTAAAAGGTTAACTATTTGATGTATATCCATTCTGATATAGTCTATTAAATTTATATAAGGTGGAGAAGTTATTACAGCATCAATGAAGTCAGAATTCATTAGCCCTAATTGTTTAATAGAATCATTAAAAAAAACTTGTGATGCACCAAATCTTAATTTAATAGTATTTTTTAATTGCTCAAAAGCTTTTAAACCATGGATAGTTTTAAGAAAATTATCTCTAAAGGCTTGTTTTCTATTTTTTGAAATATAAAATTCATCAGAAATTGCTCTAGTAAATAAAAAAACGTAAAACAATTCTTTTATATCAGAATTTAGAAAATCTTGAAAATTAATATTTATTGGATATGTATTCTCATAATAATTTAAATCAAGATATTTTTCATTTTTTGATAAAAGATAATTAATTGGAGTTTCTAATACTTCAGATTTTACTTTTGTATTTAAACAAGCTATAGGGTTTATATCAATCCCTATTGAATTAAATCCCAACAGTTTTGATTCAATTAAAGTTGTTCCACTTCCACAAAAAGGATCTAATATGATAGATCCTTTATTTAGATTACAATAATTTATTAAACCTCTTACCATTTGACCATGGAAACTTCCATGATAAAAATCAAATCCATGAGTCAAATATCCGGATCCTCTTACTTGTTTTCTTAATTTTATTTTTGAAAATTTATAATAATAAGTAATCTTTTGATCTATTTTCTTAAGATATGCTGTTTCTTTATAAAATTCTTTTGGATTTTCAATATACCTTATTAGTTCTAAATTAGCTAAAATTTTTTCAAAATGAGTCAAAGGCTCTGGTAATTGTTCAAAATTATATTTATATCTTTTTTGATTCATATTCTATAATGAATACTAAAAAATAGATTTAAAATCAACTGAAATTAATCAAAAAGCAAAAATGTAAGATTTTAGAGAGGTATGAATTTGATTTGAAATAACAAATAAACTCAAAAATAAAAATAAACTAAATTTACTCTAAAATGAATTAATCTTCAAATATTAATTTGAAGTAGAAAAATATTTTATCTTATATGTGCTAAGTTTATCCATTTTAGGCTAAATATATTTAAAAACTCCAAATTTAAATAAAACATAATTATAAAATATCAGAGAAAGACATGAATATTTTTCTAGATAAACTAGCACTTTCAATAAAACATTTAGATATTATAGATGACATTTTTTCTGAATATGACCATCCTCAAAAGGATATATATATTGAAATTCAAAAAAGAATTGAAGAAATTGATAAAAAATGGAGTTCTGATAGTATTTCCCTTTCTGAACAACTATATGTTGGTGGTAAAAAAACCAATCAATATAGTAGAACGATGATTTTATCTGATCTTGTAGAATATATTATAACTGGAAGGTTATATTATTTTTTCTTGCCAGATAAAAAAGATTCCAAAAAAAATGAAAAAAAGAGCGACTTTATCCGAATTATCTTATTATTATTGAACCAATTCTTTATTTGGGATTCTTTATCAGTAAATAAAAAACTAAGAAATGAAGTATTAAAAACATTAGAAAAAGAAATAACTGCAGAATATTTTTTCAAAAATGAAAGCGAAAATGAAAATCATGAAAAATTGTTAAAAGTAAACGAAGACATAGGCATTAGTAATCCAATAATAGAAGATTTACCTTCAATTAAAGGTGATAAAAAATTAAGAAAGGTTCTATCGGATTATTATGACTCTCTTTTACCAAAAACTGGTCAAGGATTATGGAATGAGCTTATCACATATTTATATATGTTAAAGACGAATGTCGGATACATTCTACCTTTACTATTGACACAAAGAATTTATTCTTATGATCAAGTGTTAAAACCACCAGATTTTATCGTTATTGATTATGATAACACTATTAGGTCAATCCATATCAATAATGAACCCCAAATTGGAAATATATCCGACCAGAAACTTATTGGTGTTGAGGTAGGTAGAGGAAAAGAGACTCAATCAGGTGATTTCTCATATGAAACGAAACAACCAGCTTTAACGGTTTCAAGTGAAAATATTCCTCCTAGATGTCCTATATGCGGCGAGTGGATTTTATTCTGTAATCAAATTATAAATGATTTTTCTGATCTTAATAACCCCCTGACTTTTATTAAAGATCACATTAGATGTCTTTACCATTGTGAAATATATAAACCTAAAGAGATTTACGAGGGTAAATGCCCTAATATTCAATATAACGGTAATTTATCAGATGAAACAAAAAAAAATAAGCTAAAAATAAAATTAACAGTAAAAAAAAATTTACATTATCACTATAAATGTGTTAAAGAAGTTGGAGATGATGTAGCTGAAGCATATATTCAGAAAGCTTGGAAACAATTTAAAAATCAAATTAAAAAACAGCCTGACAGGTTTTCAATAAATCCCAAAAAAAAATCTCTTGCTTTTGTTTCTAATTATCCTCATATAAGAGGGATAGAACTACTTGAAATGTATACTAATAGGAGCAAATTATTTTGTTTTGGACATCCAGATCTTGTATCAAATAAAAGAAATTGTAATTTTGGCTATTGTAAATTTGCAGATCGTTGTAAACTTTTATCAGCATTTATGAAAATGCAAAAAGAGAAAGGTTCTTTTGAAAATAAGAGCAAAACTATCGAGGATTATTTCTAAAATTTTTATAAGGGTTTGAAATGAAAAATTGACTCAGAATAAAAGGATCGTTCCCGAGAAGCTTTTTTTGTTACGGGTCTTTCATCTCGATCAAATATTTCATAACCAGCTAAGCGAGCTATTTCAGGATAAAGATTCCATTTATCATTTGCTACAATAAAAACCTTGGCATTAGGTTTAAGAAATCGCTTTAAATTCTTAAAAACTTTAGCAA
>JAHLWE010000381.1 GCA_019058135.1 Promethearchaeota archaeon
AGTATATTCCTTATAATTTCATGATTAAGATTATAAATAAATTAGAAATTTATTCCTCCATCACTGAATTTTATATCCACCCAATTAATTTTTATTTTTATACTTATAAATAGTATTAAACAATATTGATAAGATTTTTTTCAATCAAATATTATTTCTTATTAAAGAAAATGAGGAGAAAAAAACAAAATCTTAATAAAAAATTATTGGCTTTTTAAAGGATTTATTAAAAATAATTAATAAATGAGTGGAAAAAAAAAATTTCAGGATATCCGGTTTTCTTTCATAATAATTCTAATTTTTATCATTGTATTAATACCTTTTATTATATTTAAAGAAAATTTATATGTAATTACTTCAAATTCAATGTATCCTAATCTAAACATTGGAGACCTTATTTATGTAGAAAAAAAAAATAGCTCAAATATAAAAGTTGGATCTATTGAGGGAGACATCTTAGTTATCCAAGGTCCTGATTATTACTATGAAAATGGTTTAAATCCTTTTTTTTTTAACAATTTATTGAATAATACTCCAATCATTCATCGAGTAGTGGGGAAAATACAAAAAAATGAAAAATATTATTTTTTAATGAAAGGAGATAATAATCTTTTAGTTGATGGAGCCTATAAAATAATTAATAGTTCTGAAGATTATAGTTATTTTTTCATTGAATATAACAAATCAGATGCTATATATGTTAGCGAAGATGTAGTTTTAGGTGTGTATATATTCAAAATTCCTTATATTGGGTATCTAAAAATATTTTTCCCTTATATTCTAATTTTTATTATCTCCATAATCATAATATTGATCTGCTTAAAATTAACTGGTTTCAAAATTAAAATAATTAAAACTAAATCTTAATATAAAATCACTAAATTCTTCGGAATTTAAAAATTTTCATCAAAATTAAATTCAGAATAATGATAAAAAAAGGAAAATATAATCTTTTCTCTTTTTCTATAGAAAATGAAATGATTATATATCATAGTAAAAATAGAATGAAAAAAATAGTTATTTTTAATCTTCTGAAGACAAATAACTTAGAAAAGATGATTCCGCTTTTAAGCACATTATTAAAGAAAGGCTTGATAAAATATTATTCTATTCAATTTTTAAATAAAAAACATCTAAAAACTCTTATTTTATTGAATTACCAAGATAAGAAAAAAGAGAATATTTTGAAGTCTCTAAGTGAAATTAAGGAAGAAATAAAAGATTATTCGATAAAAGAATCTTTACATATAATATTTTTAACTGATAATGAATTGAAGAGAGAGTTTATTAATATTATTGTTGAAGAGGATTTAGATAAAACTCTAAGAATAAATATTAGAAATAAATTCTGTGTTATAAAAAATAATAAAATTATTCAATCTATTAAATTATATTCAATATATCTTATTCAAGATACATTAATAGATTCTATTTTAAATATATTTTTCAACCTTATTACTGATTTAGGAATAAAAGGAAATTTAATTTTAAATTTTAAATTAAAAAACGGAAATATTATTTTTTCCTCATTTTTTATAAAATATTTTGATAATAAAAATACAGCCTCTAAAAATGTTGAAACAATCAATGAATTTATTTCTAATGAATTATACATCAAGGAACAGAAAATCAAAATAAATATGATTGGATATATATTATGGAGATTAAATTTTAATAAAAATTATTATGATTATGATAAAAATAAAGACTTAGTATTCTCTCTATGTAGTACTATTAATGAAAATGAAAAATCGTTTGTCTTAAATGGCCAAAAAAGATTATTATCACCAATTTCTAAAAATTTTATGACTCTTCTCATAGAATTTCTAAAAAGAAATAATATTGAGTTTAATAAAAAAGATTCCCACTTAATAGAAATAAAGAACCAATATATAATTTTATCAATTGATGATTTTAATCCATCCATAATTCATAATATCTTCCAAAAATATTATCAAAATCGAATTATCTATATAATATTACATGATCCACTTTTTTTTAAAAAGTTAGTATTAGAAACTAAAATCACCAGTCTTTTAGGAGTTAAAATCTTCAATCCAATAAGCTTCATTAAATTCTTGAAAAAAGCAAATTCGATAATGATCTATTAAATTAAGTGCTTTGTTCAATACAATCAATATCCAAGCTTGAGAAAAAATGATATTTGTAAAAAAAAATAACTAAAAAATTCCCAAATCTATAGCTAGATCAGAGGCTGAGTTATCTGGGTGAAGTTTAATAAATGCTTTTTTTTTCCCATCAGGTGTTATTAAAGTATTTACCTTTACAACTTTAACTTTATGTATTCTTTCAATGGCCTTTTTAATTTGATTTTTATTTGCTTTTCTTTCTACATAAAAAACAAGTTTATTTTCTTTTTCTATTAAATCAAATGTATTTTCAGTTATCAATGGCATTTTAATAATTTTATAATCATTTTCCATAAATTTACACCAATATTTTAAATTGATTTAATTCATTGAAAGCATTATGTGCCCATAAAACTAGTCTCCCTGGAATTCCACCGGGAGCAAAATCAATGGTTGATATATTATTTATATTTTTAATATCTACTCCAGGAATATTTCTTGCAGCTTTATATATCCCAAAGTCTTCCTTTATGATGATCAAAATTCCTTTTTTATTTTTATATTTCCTACCTCTCCTTTTACCTTTACCAGCTCTAATCTTTTTTCCTTTTTTAAAACGTTTAATCTCATTCTCTAATCCTAATTTTGTAAAGATTTCCATTATCTTTTTAGTATTTTTTATAGTTTGAATTTTATCATCTATAACTAATGGAATTTCAGGGATATCTTCAATAACATACCCTCTTTTTTTGACCCAATTTATATCACCAGAAGCAGAAATTGATGATATCAATGCAATTGATTTTTCTTTCTTGTTTATTTTTTTAACTATTTTTTTTATAGGTCTTGGAGCATGTGGTAATCTCCCTCCTTTTACAGAAGGAATAAATCCCGCATTTCTTGCAGTTAAAAACCCGGAACCCTGTATTCTGGGTACTCTAGCCATCCCATACCCAGTCCCCCAGCTACGAGCAGTATTTCTTTTACCAGCAAGGGGATCCCTTCCTTGTTTTTGTTTATTTTGACTAAAGTGGGCATTTATTGCTCTTTGAATCAAATATAACTTTGGTTTTTCCTTAAATATTTGCGGTATTGAAACTGATCCTTTAGGTTTTCCACTTAAATTATAAATATTTATTTTTTCCATAATACATCAATTCTTATTTTAATTGTTGGCTTTCTCGACTAATATATGTAATTTCTATTTGTGAATCAATAAATTTTTGAGTGCCTCTAATGGTTTTTCTTAATTGTATTAATCTTTTTTTAGGGCCAGGTACGGAACCTAAAATCATAATATAATCACCCTTTACAAGGCCATATCTAATAAATCCACCTTTTGGATTAATCTCTTCACCATTCTCACCAATTTGCATAATTCTTTTATGGTACTCCGTTCTTTGGTGAAAACCCATTTGCCCTGCTCTTGGGACAGTATATAAAACTCTAGCGGGATGCCATGGACCGATGCAAGCAACCACTCTCCTAGCTTTACTATTTTTTCTTGATAAAATAGTAATTCCAAATCGTTTAACAGGACCTTGGAAGCCTTTACCTTTTGTAATGGCAACAACATCAATTAATTCTCCAAGTTTAAAAACATCTCGGACTCTAATTTCCTTTCCCAAATTTTTAAAAGCTAAATTAAAAGCTTCATTTGGACTATCACCATTAGAAATTTTTATTTCAATAATATCTGGTTTTTTCCGTGGTACTGAAGCTTTATGAGGTTGAGTTTGAAAAATTCCAAAAATCTCTGCTCCCTCTTGGATTTTTTTTTCAATTTCTTTCTTTTCTTCTTTTGGATTAAAATTTTCCAATTTAAAATTTTTAATCTTTCTTAGAAGATATTTATTAATTTCTTTAGTGAAAATATCTCCAATAATATATTTACCATAGTTGTCTTGATTATATATTCTAATTCCAATCAGAATTAATGGAGGAGTATCAATGATAGTAACTGGTTTCATTAACTCTTTACCAAATGTTGAACTATATTTATAATCATCGATATATGTGATATGTGTCATTCCTGCTTTAAATCCACTAAAACCCAGAAAGTTTGTTTCTCCCTCAAGATCTCTCCAATGTTTAATTTGTCCCTTTATTGAAGATGCTCGTTTTCTAGGTAAAAATGCAAGAGAGCCATGCCTTGGCGCGTGTTGCTTTCTATGTCCCATATTGTTTAACACCTAAATTAAATAGATAAAAGAAATAAAATAAATAAATTTTTTGATACAAGAAAAATTAAATAAGATTCAAATAAGATTGATATAAGAAAATATTGATAGATTGTTAAAATTAGAGAAAATTTATCACTTAGTTAATTTTTTGATTAATCTTTAACATTTTTATCTTAAAGCTAAATTTTTTTTATTTATTTTTTATATCAATTCATTTTTAATTTACTCCCTCTCTCTCCAAGGAATAAAATTCTTTTTAAAAAGAATCTTGTTCTATTAGACGGTAATTTCCTTTTCAAAAAAGGAAATAAAAGATTTAAGTCTTAATATTAATAAAAAGGGGGTTCTATTTAATTTGTATTATAATTCAAATTTTGAAAGAAAAATCTCTAATAAGTTACTTACTACCTGCCCAGAATGTGGTTGTAAAATAATTAATTCTGATTTTGAAAGAGTTTGCATAAATTGTGGACTTGTTATCGGTGAAATTTTCAGTGATCATTCATATATAATGAGTAATATGATTGAATCATATAATTTATCAAATAAGCAATATGTTGCGTTAGGAGAGCGAATTAATTTTATTGGTGGATTGGGAACTTGTATAGATTTTGAGAATTCTTATTATCTTAAGGATAAAAACGGCAATTTATTACCTCCAGTTAGTCAAAAATTATTTCGCCGTTTAAAAAAAAATTATTCAAAATTTATTAGAATTAAAAATTTTGAAACAGAATATAGAATTTTAAAAATTCTAAATAATGTTGTTTCGTATTTAAATTTAAATAATATTATTAGAAATAATGCGGCATATTTTTATAGGAAAATAATAAAATCTGCTCCTAGAGTTATTAACAATATTTCACTTATCGCTTTTTGTCTATATTATTCATTAAGGCAGAATAATGATTCCGTTCCATTATCAATAAAAGAGATTTCCAAGATTTTTCAAATAATTGGTCACCGTGTCACACCTCGATTAATAATTCGTGATGGGATCATGTATAAAAAATATCTTGATATAAAGGATTCCTCCCTTAAAAGTGAAAAATATCTACCAAGATTTATTAATGAAATTATTACCCATCAATCTTTAAAAGAACGTTTAATTAAGAAGGGAATTAAATGGAATCTTAGTAAATACAAGAAGGAATTAACAATAATGGCAGAATTTTTACTAAAGAATCTTAATCGAAAACAAAGAGGTGGAAGAAATCCATTAATTCTGGCGGGAGCAATAATTTATTGTGCAGATAAGATTTTAGCAATTAAAAATTCTCAAAAAAAGATTTTAACACAAAAATTAATATCGTCAGCTACAAAAATTGCAGAATATTCAATCAGGGATCATTATGTCTCATTATTAAAACCTATATTTCTTAGAAATAATTTAATGAAAATTCCCAAGTAGATAAGATCCTTCCATTTTTTCAATTTTAATTTTAATAAAATTTCCAATTTTTCCTTCCTTAATAAAAATTGGGACATAATAAATATTTTTTCCAAAGAACAAGTTATTTTTCATCTTTTTTGTAATTAAAATTTCACCCTTCCAATTTATCCACTTTCTAAAATGCTCTAATTTTGTTCTATTATAAAGATTATGTAGTTCTCTCGTTCTTTTTTTAATAATTTCACTCTTAATTTGCGGTTTCTTTTTTGCAGGAGTTCCAGGTCGAGGTGAGAATTTTGAAATATTAAGAATTTCTGGCTTTAACCATTTAATGAACGACAGAGTTTCTGTAAATTCCCGTTGATTTTCCCCTGGAAATCCACAAATAATATCTGTTTCTAAAGTTAATTCAGGAATTTCTTTTTTTAAATTTTTTAATTTTTCTTTTAATGTCTGAATTTCATAATTTCTACTCATTTTTTTTATTATCTCATCACTTCCAGATTGAATTGGAATATGTAGAAATTTGTATAATTTCTTATTTTTATATAATTTGATAAAATCATCAAAAAAATCAATGAAAAATGTTGGATTTATCATTCCTATTCGTAAATAAAATCTTTGATTCAAAGTTAAAATTTTTTTTAGTAAATCTATAAAATTCAATCCATTATAAGAATAACAACTGCAATCCTGAGCCGTTAAGAAAATCTCTTTTTTTTCCCTTCTTAATTGATATTTTACTTGATTTAAAATGTTCTCTAAATCAAAACTATATGATATTCCTCTACTATTTTTTACACAACAATAAGTACAACTCCCCAAACAACCCTCAGATATTGGGATTATTGCTGTAGTATTATTTTGTGGATAATTTAGAAGAAATTTGGATTTATCAATTTTTTTTTCAGATTTTATAATTAAGTTTGTTTTTCCCTTTAATATCTCCTCTAAAATTAAATTAATTTTATGAATGCTATTAACATCAATTATAGCCGAAAATGATGGAACTAAGTCAATAATCTTTGTTAAAGTATTATTAGTGATTTGAGGTAAACAACCTGTAATAATTATTTTTTTTTTAAAAAATTTCTGAGAGAGAATTTTTAATTGATGCATAATTTTATTCTCAGTCACTCCCTTGACTGCACATGTATTAATTATAATGAAATAAGAGTTTTGGATGGGTGTTTCTATAAAATTGTTTTTGTTAAGGATTTCACGTATTATTTGAGAGTCTACTTTATTATAGGCACATCCATAGGTTTGTAAATAGAAACTCTTTTTTTTCACAAAATTCACAAAAAATATTTAAATCGTTTAAAAAAGTTTTATTACCTTTAAGGAGGAATCCGATGTATCTGATTTCTTTTTTTCCATTATTTTAGTTCTCAACACTTTAAACAAACAAATTAATGCTTCTGGGGGGATTTGAACCCCCGTCAGGAGGGTGAGAGCCTCCGATGCATTGCCCTAATTTTTTATTAGTTTGACCGAGCTACACTACAGAAGCATAAATCACCTTTTCAATAGAACTTTTATCGAAATTAAATTTTTAAAAAATTTGGTATTGAATTTGAGAATATTATATTATTATACTTTATTTTAAGAGAGTTTTTTCTTCTAAAATTCATTTTTTCTAAGTTTCTCTATTAAATTAAGAAAATTTAATAATGTAATCGAATAAGATTCTAAATTCTTTATTTGATCCTCATTTTCTAACTTATTTAATAGCCATTTAAATTTCTTAATTAAAATCTTCTCTAATTTTTCAGTAACTTCAGAATAATTACTTAATACCGACTCTTTTGTATATTTTAAATTTTCCACACTCATGTCATTATACTTCTTAATTATTTCTTCTCCCTCCTTAACAATTATTACTTTCTTATTGCAAATTGGGCAGAAAACATCTTCACTTTTAAATTTAAACAAAGGAGAATTACAAATAGGACAAGCTTTATTTAACATTGTTGAGCCTTTTCCTAAAAGTTCCGCCATTTTTTTAAAATCTTTTTCTTTAAGCATTTTCTTTAAAATTATATTCTCTTTTTCTAATTAGATTCATTTTTCTCTTTAATTTTAAGCAAATTTACAATATATCCAGCTATCCTATTTCTTAAGTGTTTTGAATCTATCTCCGCATATTTATTCAATAAATCTTTATTTTCATTAAAGTCAGTGGTAAATATATTCGGATATTTTTCAATTAATTCTTTTGAAATATTTTTTATCAATATAGTTCTAATTTTTCCCATTTTTTACAAAATTCCTCTAATTTCAATAATAATATGAATATTTTATTATAAATCTTAAATTTTTTGCTTTTAAGATAACTACTATTATTTATTTTACAAAAAATGTTGATGACAAATGAAATGCATACCCACCCTTTAGTTTTATTTTCTGTCGCCAAAAAATAAATTCGGATATTTAACTAATTCAGCATACCTAAAGTTCAAATCCAAAATTTCATTACTTTAATTTTGCCTTTCTCCAAGATTTTATATCGTTTCAACATATCCCTACTAATAAATTTCCTTGAATTTTTAAATAATCTCAAATCATTAAAACCAAATAATAGGGCTGTTCCGTTTCTATAATTTATAGATGATTTCTCATCATTTAATATCTTATTTGGATATGAGGGGTGAAGTTCCTCATTGTATATACAACGTAAATCCGAGCTTATCATTTGTCATCATTTAATAAAAGAAAATCATTATTTAAATATTTTTTATAGTTGTAAAAAAAAAAGATATTTTTAATCCAAAAAAATTTTAATCAAAGGAATTTAAAAACTTTCAATTAATAATTAAATCAAGCTCTTTATTTCAGAAAAAGTTTCATCTCTTAATCTCTCAACATCTTGCAACTGGATTTCATCTGCTTGTTTAGCAGGAATTTTTAAATTTACAACTGAATTGATAGCTTTTATTTCTTCTGCGGAAATTGTAAATTCTACACCTAATCCCTTTACGATTATTGAAATTTTTTGTGGAAAAAATTGAATTTTAACACTTCTTACGATTCCCACTTTTCTAGCATAGGAATCAATTACTTCAAGTCCAATTAATTTTCCTGGTGCAGGAAGTTCATATAATTCTGCTTCGATTGTAGTATTAAGAATTTTATCCAATTTCATTATTAATCAATTTCACTATCAAAAAGAAATAATAATATATCATGTGCATATTACAATTACACTGATATAATTTTCCAAAGAAAAAAAATATTAAATGTTGTAATTATATCCTCTAAAAAAATTAATATCCAATTACTATCGATCAATTTCAATATTTAAAAATATTTAATAAATTAAATAATATGGAAATTTATAATTTAAGAAAAATTCACTTAACAAATTCTCTTGCTTTAAAAATTTATTCAATTTAATTCGACAAAATCTTGTAAATAAAAGAAGTATAGGATCGGATCTTTATATTTTTTTGATTAATACCAAATTATGATTTTTATGAATTATGTTTTAGGAATTTTTATTTTTATTTAATAATAAATCAAAACTCTGTTTATTATTATTAATTTCAATATTTTTTTAATAAATATATTAAAGGGGTCGATTAAAATAATTCATAATTTTATTGAGGATCAACTAAAAAAACCTACTCTATTCATAGATGAAAGCAAATTAGATATAAATTTTGTTCCCGAAGATTTACTTCACAGAGAAAAAGAATTAATTCTTCTCTCGCAATTATTTCTCATACTAATAACCCAACCAAATTCAGTTTCGAGAAAAGTTGTAATAACAGGTGGAATTGGTATCGGAAAAACGGTAACTGTTAAACATTTTGGCCAACTAATTAAAAGCACAGCAGAAAAAAGAAAGATCCCAATTGAATATTTCCATATTAATTGTAGAAAAGAAAGAACAGGATATAAAATATTAGTCAAAATCATGAAACATTTTAATAAAAACTTTCCTTCTAGAGGTTTTTCATTTCAAGATTTACTCGATATGTTGAAGGATAATTTAAATCGACAAAATAAGCATTTAATTTTGGTTTTAGATGAATTAAGTTACATAATTATGAAAAATGATGACATAATCTATGCATTAACAAGAATTAATGATGAGACGTTAAATACTTCTCAAAGACTATCAATTATCGGAATTATTAGAGATATTTCAAGTTTAAATAATTTAGATGAAAGTACGTTAAGTACACTTCAAAGCAACATTATTCATTTTAATAAATATAGTAAAAATCAAATAATTGACATCCTAAAGTCTAGAGTAAAGATTTCAATAAAACCTAATGTAATTGATTACAATATCTTTGATATGATCTCTAATTTAGTATATAAAAGCGGTGATATGAGAAAAGCGCTATATATGTTATGGGCTTCTATAAAGATTGCAGAGGAAAGAAATTTAAAAAAAGTTTCACCAGAATGTGTTCGATTAGCAAATAATAAAACAATATCAAATTTTTCACAAGATCTTCTAATCTCTATTGAATCTCATAAATTAATCCTTCTTTTTTCAATCTTAAATGTCTTAGAAAAAAATAAAAAATCTTATGGACTTATTTCAAAAATAAAAGAAGAATTTCAACAAATATGTGAATATTTAAAACTATCAATTTTTTCTTACTCACAAATAATGAATTATCTTCATGAGCTGGAAAAATATGGGATTATATCGATAAAAATTAAAAGTAAAAATATTAGAGGAAGACAGGCGCAAGTAAGTATAAATGATATTTCTCTCGAATTATTAAAAAAAAAATTATTATCGATTTTTGAAAGTCGAGGTTTAAATATATGAAAAATAAAATCCAAAATGAATATAATATTGAAAATCTTTTCTGCTCAAGGGCGAGAGCTAAAATAATAAAAACTTTAGCTCTAAATAATGAATTAAATATATCTAAAATTATAAAAAATACAAAATTGAATCATTCTAATGTTGTAAATCATTTAAACTTCTTAAAAAAAATTAATTTTATTCAAGAAAAGAATTTTGGTCGTATTAGGATTTATAGATATAAAGAAGAAAATATAAAAGCCCATTGTGTTAAAAAGTTAATAGAATTGATAGAAAATATTTACTAACCTTAAAGAAAAAAATGTTCTATAATTTAATTAAATTCCTTAAACTAAACACCAATAAATTATCTAAATTAAAATATTTTTTTTTAATTAATATTTAAAATGATCTTTTTTATAATTCTGGTAATAATTTCTATTTACTTTTCCATTTTAGATCTTAGGAATCGAAGAATTCCATTAAAAAATTTTAAAATTTTATTTCTTATCAGTTTGTTTTTTATTTTTTTTCTATTTATTTCTCTTGATTTTACCTTAATCTTACTTTTTTTATCACATATTGTTCTTTTGTTTTTTTTTTGTTTTGTTTTTTATCTGCTAAATTTTATTGGGGGTGGAGATGCAAAATACCTCTTTTTTATTTCAATTTTCAATTTTTATTACTCATTGGAAATAATTAATTTAATTGACTTCTTTTTTCTTTTTATTTTTATTTATTTTTCCTTATTTATTCCAAATTTAATAAAGAATCAGCTTTATTTTCGTTCATTATATGAACAATTTTTAATATTTCTTGATATAAGGATGAGGATCTTTTTTGATTTTTATCTAAAATTATGTTTTAAATTTTTTCCTTTAAAATCCATAAAAAAGTATGATGACATTAAATATAAAATAAAATCATTTTCAATTTTATATGATTTTAAAACCGGTGTTTTCTATGTTATTTCCCAATATAAAATGCCTGTAATAATTATAAGTTTTTTATCTTATCTTTTCTATTTAGCTCTAAATTTTTGTGTATTTTAAATAAATCAATTTTTAATAAAAGTTATGTTATTAAAAAAAAACACATTAGAAAAAGCTATAGATTTTATCTCCAATATTGATTTTGATGATTCAGAACAATTAATGATTTTTAATAAAGTTAAAAATATAATCTCCAGTTTAAAAGATCCTGAAATTTCAAAAAAAATCGAAGAATTATATGAATTATCTTCAGATTTACCTTTTAAAGAGTTACTTATACAAATTTTAGAAAAATTAAATATTGAACAGTTGAATTCAATTTTTAAATTGCTTATAAATAATGAGGAACTCATTGATTATTTACAAGATATACTTTTGGAAAAAATAATATAAATATCCTTGCTTAAATCGTTAAAATGAGATGTTATTAACGCAGATTTAGATGCATCGTATAACATTTTAAAAAAAGCATTCTCGAATGCTTTTTCAGCGGACGGGATAGGAAGTTGTCGGACTACAACCATAATTGATTGCCAGTGAACACGTTGATGTTATCATGTGAACTAGTAATAATATTTTTTATAATTTATTATTTTTAATTGTCTTTATTTCAATAAAGAAAGGATATTTAAATTTTTGAGATATTTATTTTTTAGATTTTTTTATAAATCATCTCATTTTAATATATTATAATGACCATCTTAATGGATATTATTCTCGTTATTTGTTCATATCTTTATGTTTTAGTTGTGA
>JAHLWE010000382.1 GCA_019058135.1 Promethearchaeota archaeon
ACTCGAACCTATATGGAAAAATATAATGTCCCCAAAGAATGGATAACATGCGTTGCCGTAAAAAACCATAAAAATGGAATAAATAATCCTTATGCTCACTTTCAAAAAGAAATAACTCTTGAAAAGGCATTATCCTCTCCAATTATAGCGGATCCATTACGATTATATGATATTTGCCCCATTTCAGATGGAGGTGCTGCAATGGTATTATGTTCTGCTGAAATATCAAAAGAGTTTTGTGATACACCTGTCCTTATCACTGGAGTAGGTCAGGCGACAGATACTCATATAGTTTATGAACGTGAAGATCTAACCGTTTTAAAGGCATTACAAATTTGTTCAAAACAAGCTTATGATATGGCTAATAAAACTCCTGCAGATATTGATGTTGCAGAATTACATGATGCCTTTACAATTCTCGAAATAGTACAAAGTGAGGATATTGGCTTTTTTAAGAAAGGTAAGGGTGCAAAAGCTGTTGTTGATGGACTTACGGAGATCGGAGGAAAAATTCCCATAAACCCTTCAGGTGGATTAAAAGCCCGAGGACATCCACTAGGCGCCACAGGTATTGCCCAAGTGATCGAATTATTTTGGCAATTACGTAATGAAGCAGGGAAAAGGCAGGTACAAAATGATCAAACAGGTATAACATGTAATTTTGGCGGATTTGGAAATAATATTGTGAGTATATTAGTGGAGAGGATGTGAAATCTGTGAGTGAAACTACTATCGTTTGGAAAAAATGTAAAAAATGTGAAAAGCTCCAAAATCTTGATCATCTTCGGTGCATTCAATGTAAAAACACAACGTTTGATACAGTTAAATCTTCTGGGGATTGCAAGTTATTGACTTACACTATTCTGACGGCTACCCCATCTGAATACCGCGATAAAAAATCCTATGCAATTGGGGTTGTAGAATATTCCAATGGATTGAAAGCTATGGGACAAATCACGACTTCGGAGAATCTTAAGATTGGAATGAAATTAACGTCTAAATTTCAAAAATTAACAGAAAATTTAGATGGAAAAGAAATTTTTGGAATTACATTTAAACCCACTTAATTGTAAATATGAATTCTTTCTGAAACAAAGATTAAATTTTACTTCATCAATAATTCCTTATTGAAAAATTCATATTTTTCTATAAAAATCTTTTATGTCCCTAACAGTATTTTGGTATTTTAAAAAGTCAATTATGCAATATATTTAAGAAATAAATTTGATAAGAATAATTATGAGTGAAAAAAATAAAGCAACTTATGTTGATATATTTGAAAAGATACTAAAAAGTTCAGATATATGCTACATAAGAAATTATAGCACTCAACCACAACCATTTATGGGCTTAAACTTAGAAAATTTTGATTTTATCGCGTTCAATTCGTTAGATGTAGATAAAAAATATGTCATTGATGTAATTGGGTTTGACTATCCTAATCCCTACGAAAAAGACGATGAGGCGTATGAGATTGATGCAAAAATACCTCAAAGTTCAATAGATGATAATAGAAAAAATATCGAACATATGATTTTTTGGCAGAACTTATTTAGCGGAAGTTTTAAAAGTCTTTTAGGATTCTTTTATGAATTTAAAGATAAGGTCTCTGAAGAAAAATATAAATCCATCATGAAAGAAAAAGTAGAATTAGTAGAATATGAAGAAAAAACAAACCTACGCAAATTTGGTATAGCTGTTATTAAGGGCGATGATTATCTCTCTTATATTAATTTGAACGAAATTGATCCTGCTAATATAAAATTTAACCCTGGAGATGGACCAAATTTTCTTACTAAATTGAGTGATTTTTTAACTATAGAAAATTTTAATATCTCTTAAATAATTTTATAATAATATAACCGTAGGTTCTCCCAAAAACTGTTTTATATAATTGAATTGTTTCCTTATAGTTGTAGCACTGAAGTCAGAAACTTCTTCATCTGCTATTATTTTTTGTGTAAAAATTTTTTTAAAAGAGCTAATTTGTGCAATATAATAAATGAATCCCGCAGTAAAGGCTTTTATATTCACACTGTTGATAAATTTGTAAGGAATAAGTTTTAATACTTTAAAAGCCAAAAGTTGCATCTGAATTTTCATATTCTCAAATTTTTCTTCGCTTTCAATATAATAGTTGACTAAATGATATGGAATTCTGTTTATTTCTCTATTGAATAGAAACTTAATTTGTTCTTTTAATTTCTTTTCTAATTCTAATTTCAATTGTTTTTTTTCCTTTTTTATGGATTTCAACACATTATCCTTATCCTTTTTTTTCTTTACTTTAATAGTAGACACTTTAATCAAAGCGTTATTTAGCATTTTTTTATTAATTTTATGCCCTATTTCATTACAAATTTCTATATATCTTTCAATTCTAATGTTTGTTAAGTCTTTTATTTCATCCCAGATAATTGCAAAAAATATTAAAATCATATTTTGAAAGGGTTTTTTAAAGTTCTTCAAATAAGTAAGATATTTCTTTTTAATTGATTCAAATTGGACAGAACCAATGTGAATATTATGATTTTTAAGTAAATCAATCTCACTTTTTTGACGAGCAAAATTAGTTTTTGAATCTTTATACCATTTGCCGAGTTTTTTAATCTTATCATATTTTAGTTTTATTATTGGATCTTGTAAAGCTGCTTTATCTAGTTTTTTGATGCGATATTCATAAATACGTTGCTGTTTTTCTAACTCACTGGAGTATGGGAAATTATCTTTTAATATTGTAATATCTTCACTTAATATCAAACCACAATCCTTACAAACGATATGCTCTCTATTCCTCAGTAAATTCTTATGAGAACATGAGGTGCGGTCTTTTTTTACCAGATTTAACTTACTGTCTTTTTTTTGCATTCCATTCTCTAATTTTATTTTAAATGTTTTTATTTTAAAATAACTAGTTTCAAAATCTATATATTTTTTATATAAGATAATTCTCTATATTTATTCTATAAAAAAAATTATTGCTAAGAAAAGAAAAAAAAATAGGTTGAAATTTATGGAACTTATGTCCCATGCGAAACATTTTACAATAATTGGTATCATTATTTTAGTTTCTTGTTTTATATATGTAGAATTTCTATATCTAACTGTTGGTTTATTAATCATCCCAATGGTTATTGCATGTGTGTTAGCTGTATGCGGGATGGTCCTTACAGCTATTGGAATAAAACAATTCATTATTATAAAAAATTTAGATGAAACAAAAAATTTGAAGAAATAAGTGAAAAATTAAAGCATAGGGAATCACTATTTTAATGTCTTTTCTTTTAATTATTCAAAAACACATTCTAATCCTTATTAACATCCATAAACTTTTGTTTTTCGTTAATATTTGCCATTGTATTAAATAAAACTAATTTTCTTCGTGGAATATATTCAGCGTATAATTCCAATTTATCAACCATACTTAAAATCATTTCAATTAGGAATTCTTTATCCTTAATTCCAGATTGTTCAGAAAGTTCATTGATTCTTATTCGTTTGAATTTTGTTCCTATCTCCATTAAGGATTTCTTTTTTTCTTGAACTTCACTTTTTTTAATAAGCCTATTGATATTAGATATTTTAGAATCAATCATAATAATAAATCTTTGAGAAAAACTTTCTTTTAATGAAATTGTTCTATACTCCATTAACTTTTCAATATCTTTTTCTAAATTACTCTTAGTTTTACTTTCTTTAAATGGGATTAAATCTAAAAAACTATTAATTTCATTTTTAAGGTTTTCAATTCTTATTTTCTCTTTTAACTCTTCTTGTTTAATTTTTTCTCTTTTCTCTCTCTCTTTTATTTCTTTTTCTTGTCTTTCTTTCATAATTTTCTTTTGTTCAATTCTTTCTCTTTCTTTTTTTTGTTTCTCTCTCTTAATTTTCTCAATTTCCTCTAATTCATTTTTTTTAATTCTTTCTTTTTTAAGCTTTTGAACTTCTGGAATTTCTTCTAATTTTGGTTTCCCAATTATCTTTTTACCACATGATTTGCAAAAACCCCAATGTGGTTTAAGTGGTGCTCCACAAAATTTACAGAACTTATCTTTTTTTTCACTCATAAATTCTCGTTTCCAATCAAATTCATTATTACATAAAATTAAAAATTCCAGAAATTTGCAAATAAAGTAAAATCGCTGTTAAAATAATTAAAATAATAAATATTAATGTAGTAAAAAACCTCCATTTTATGGAGATGCGGCCTTTTTTTTCTTCACGATAAATAAAAAACAATAAAATTGCACCCAAAATGATGATTGAGAATAGTATTAAAAAAATATTGGGAGGTATAAAACCAAATAAAGTTCCAACAACAGAGCCATAAATAATACAATAATATATTATCTTTACTCGGAAACTACTTTCAGGGTCCCCACTAGTTATCTCATGCATAATTGGATAAGCCAATAAAAATGTAACAACCAAATCAACTGGTAAAGTATGAAACCAAACTAAATTTAAAGGGGGTATTCCAATATTTTCTTCTAATAAGATAAATATTACTATAAAAATGATGATAATAATTATCCCCCAAATGTATTTCCAACTTTTCTTTAAGAAATCAATAAATCTATTATAAGCATTTAAAATTGCGATTTTTATCGAATTAAAGAAATTTACAATTATCATCTTTAACTCTCTGAACTTTCTCAAAAGATAATCGACCATTTTACCAAATTGTTCTTTTAATTCTTCAAAAAAGAATATAAATGGATATAATAGAAAAGTAATTACAAAGAATACTGTACTCCAAATATAGGATAAAGAAAAATAATAAACAATTACGCTTAATGATAAGAAAGTAGCAATCCAAAAGAGAAGTGCTCTTAATGAACGTTTTTTAAATGGTTTAATATCAATGGCAAGAAAAATTAAAAGAATCAACATAGCTACATTTAAATTAAATGGCCAATTTGTCATGTCGGGTTGTAGGAAAAGTCCTAAATAAAGAAAACAATTCAAGGAGAGTAAGGATCCAACAAGTAAAAATGAAATTCTTCTAATTTTAAATCTTACCTTCTCTTTAAAGACTCCAATATTGATATCGACATAACACAAAACAAATAATATTATTGAAGAAAAAATAACCAAATTAAGGATAACCAAAATATCTAAATTAGCGAAATATAAAGGCCAAGATATGAAATTTATGTATAAAACAAGTAACAAGAATCTTTTAATCTTGTTTTTATTAGTTCTGATTATTTCTATATTCCGTAATAGATAAAACAAGTAATAGAATTCAATTATTAGGAATATTATTATTAATGGGATAAATGCAACGAAAAATGTAAAGATCCAGTCTGTAAACATTAGGGAAGATATCATTATTAATGTCCAAGAAACAATTTTAATAGAGTTTGACCATTTTGAGAGTAAGAATTTAAAAAAATATTGATCAATTATCATCATAAGATGAACAGCAATACTTAATAGCATTATTTGATATTCAATTGGTGCTAAGCCCAACGCTCTTTGAATAAATATGAATAAAAATAGATAAAATATCAATCCTATAATTCCTTGGATGAATAATTTCTTTTCTTTAAGGTTTTCAATTTTTTTATAAAATCTAGACATTATAAAAAACTGTTTAAGTGTTGAAAACAATGCATAATTGGTATAAAATTGCATTGTAAAAAATAAAAATAAATTAAACCAGAGAAAGTCTGGATTGATTAGTAAAAATTGGTTTAAAAATAAGAGTAAAAATATAGATATTAACAAATAACTTAGGGTATGAATTAAATACCCATATCTTTTCCTAAAATTCTTTACAATATATAGTTCGAATATTGATAATAAAAAGAGTGTTATTAAAGAAATTAATGAACTTCCAAGAAATCCAAAACTCTCAAATAGATTGTAAATTAATAATATTAACTCAATATATAAACAAAATATAATCAGTGAATATCCTTTTGCCTTAAAATCAAGATATTTTTCTTTAAAATATAATTGATTTACTAAATATATTGAGTAAAATGAAAATAAACTCTCAATTATTAGTAATAAGCTTATATTGAAAAAATTTAGAAGTAGAAATGTCTCAAAAATTTTAATCCAATACATTGCGAAAAGAATTTGAATTAAAATAAAAAGAAGAAATTCAATCTGGAGAACAAATTTAATTTGAACTATTTTATTATAAATCAAGTTTGAAAAGAATAATAACACAACGGATAATAATAAGAAAAGTAATGTGGTTGGATAACCAATCAATAATTCAGTAATACCTGAAATTAAATTGGATATTAATGATGCAAAATAAAATGAATTCATTATAAGAATAGAATAAATCAAACAAACCCTTAGGAAAGAGCTTATTTTTTTATATTTTACGTCCATTTGGGATAGAAAATATGTTGATATTAGATTTAATAGAGATAATGTTAATAATAAAAGAAAAATATCCAAATGGAAAAGATATAGATATATAGAAAATAAATTACATCCAACAAACCAAGACCAAAGTATTATCTGATTCCTTATTTTTGGAATCAAATATTTAAAAAGACACTTATCTACAAGGTAACTCTCGAAAAATAAAATACTGCTAGCTAATAAAGATATAAAAAATAATGAATACAAAATTTCAACCTCAATCTCTATTAGAAAAATCAAAACATTAAGGAGAATAGCGGTTGGAAGAATGCAATATAAGAATAAACTCAATCCATTTAAAAATTTGGTTAATGGTTTGATTTTTAATTTTATTCCAGATAATTCTATATATTTCAAAGAGCATAATAATAATGCTGACCAAATTATTAAAAATTCAAAAATCTGATTATACCAAGAAATTGGAGTAAGAACTGAAATCCATATCGATATAAATAAAGAATTAATGATAAAACATACAGAATTTAGAATTCTTAATATGAGATCTTTCTGAATTATTTCTAAATATTCATTTTTAATTTTAATTCTTCCCTTTTTAGCCAAATTACTGAATAAATTTATTATAACCTGCAAAAAACCAAAATAGACCATTAACCATGTTATAATTCCAACAGTATGAATTATTGGAATAAATAATAGGAATGCTTGAATAAGAAAAGTTAGAGGAAATGGAACAAGAAACAGTAATACAAATCTATACTTATCTAAAAGGGGATAAAAACATAATATTAACACTGAACTAAAAATGAAACAAATAAACATTGGAGACTCTTGAATAAAAGGAAATAATAATGATGTAATTGTTAAAGAAGTTCCAAACGCTATAATTGTCAGGGGAATTGTTTTATTGAAATTAAAAATCAATTTTTCATATCGATTAAAAACGAAGAAGGTACCTCCAAATATTGCAAATGCAAAAAATATGGAAAATAGTTCAAATCCTGATATAATAAAAAACGAGAAGAATGTTAATAAAGAGAAATTTATAATCAAAATGATTGAAATAACAAAATGAGTATATTTCTTGTTTAATTTCAGATATTTTGAAGAAAACATGCTAAATCCTAAAATAATAAAGGAAATATTGATAGCGATGAATGGATTGAGAAGAATTGCATGTGAGATAAAATAAATTAATAAAAACATTCCAAGCAAAAATGTTGTATATGAAAAAATAAGTATTGTAATTTTACTTCTTATCATAGGAAAATATGAATAAATCATTGAAAATAGCCCTATAGCGATAAGAACAATAGATGTAATAATCTCGGGCAACATATTTAAAAACATTAAATAGAAAATTAAAAATGATATATTGATTCCACTTAAAAGAATCCATAATTTTGAAAGAACCTTCCAATACTTTAATTTGTAGATTATTGGCATTAATAAAAAGATTGAAATTATTGTAAAAGAAAGATAAGTGAGAAGAAAGTTCTCTCCAAATATATTAAATGCAATCCATGCAACTAATCCAAAGCTTTCAATCCAGAAGAATAATAAAATTTGACCAAAGTGTGCCTTAATTTTTGTGTATAGAACAGGTAAATACAACAATGAAGAAATTAAGATTGAAATAATTAATGACCCGTTAAAATCTAATGTTCCAAAAAGTGTAAGTGCATTAGTATATACATCGATATCAAGGAATATTCTATAGATTATGACGAAATTCACGATAGGAAATAGATTCCAAAGCCACCATCCTGCTTTCCAAATTGCCCAAGATATCTTCCATTTATAAATTCCAATTGAAAGATAAAAAAGAAAAATTCCTAGATTTAATGAGATAATTAAAGGAAGAGGTTCTTCAAGGGGAATTGGTAAATAATATGTAAGTAAGAAAAATAAGAATGTTGGAAGAGATATAACAATTGCAGTTAAAAATGTATAGAATGAATATTTTCTATATCTCTCAGGAATTTCATTAAATAATAAAACAAATCCGAATCCTGTTATGCTTAAGGTAAAAGTGAAAATCAAGATATTATTAATTAAATCATCTACAGGGAGTATAAATAAAAATTGATAAGAAATATAGCTAATTACATCAAAAATAATTAATACAATTAAAGTTTTCTTATACAAATGATAATTTTTATCGCCAATACGACGAAGGAAAACTGAATAAAAGAATAAAATTATTCCAAGCGAAATAGTGATATTATATAATAGTAAAATATTAGTGAAAGTCAAGGAAAAGACAAAAGTTATTGCAGAAATTGATCCATATAAAATAAATTCTTCAAGATGGGAATGCTCTTTGAGTTTTAAAATTATAGCAAAAAATAATACACAAGATAAAGATACTAAATATTCTATAATAAAAAATCCAAGAGGGATTGGCTCAAAAAAAGAGAAATCAAAACCTGAATATATATGAAACATTAAATAAAATCTTAAAAATGTGATATAACTAAGTAAGAAAATATTTAATACTCTTAAAATCAAATTTCCATTTCTAACGCGAAAAATTATAATATAAAGAAGAAAGAGAAAAATGAAAGAAATAATGGGCTCTATATAAAGAAGACTAATGAAAAGCAATAAATTGAGAGAAAATAATTCAATTAATCGAAATTTAGACTTTTTTGTTTTTAGAGAATAATTTTTTATGAAACAGTAATTAAAAAAAATAAAAATATTCACACATAGAGTTCCAATTAAAATAATTGGATTTTCATTAAAGAATGAAAAATTTATTGCAAACCCCCAAAATACTTCAATAAAAAATACAAGAAATGAACCAATAAATGTAAAAATCGTAATATTTTCTATAAGTATTATATACTTATCTAATGAAATTCTTGCTTTCTTTAGATATGAAATGGTTATTGGTGATAAAATCGAGATAATTGCAATAAAAAATGTGATTTTATTAAGAATTGAAAATGGCAAATAATTTGAAATCAGGAGAATAAGAACTATTTTTACATATAACCAAGAGCCTAATTCTATAATTTCTTTTCCTTTAAAAAATTCTAATCTAAAAACTGATTCGCTTACCTTAAATAAAACTAAAATTGATGAGAAAAAAGAAATAAAATATAAAAAATAATTCAATGCAGCAAGATCTGGTGGAAATAGTATTATTAAACTAATAATATTGTGAAATAACAACATCACCAGGTAAGATAACGCAAAAGTAGAACCAAAAAATATTGTATTATAGCAAGTTTTTAAAGAACTACCACTAATAATTCCCAGTTTTTGCATTTTTTTTAATGTATAACTATTAAAAACGAAAAAAATCAAAATCGATATTGAAATTAAAAACTCATTTATTATAATTGAAAGAAAAATTACTGACGTTGATATAGAGATTAAAAACCAAACAAATATCTGTGATTTATTGATTAACCTCTGATTAAGTTCTTTATATTTATAACGAATAGATATATATTCTAATAATTTTAAAAAACCAAATATCAAATATAGCGTACAATTTAAATCAATTAAAATTAGAAATATACTAAAAAGAATTAACCCTGTATTTAACAGATCCATTATGATAATTGTAGGAAGAATAATAACAGAAACCGATAAAAGGATATTATCTATTGCAATAAACTTTTTGAACCAATTCTCATGAATTAATTTTTTGTAAAAAATATAATAAATTGGAAGATATAAACTAATACAAGACAAAATCACAGGAACAGTTAATATATAATAAGTTCCATAAAAGAACAAAAAAGAATAGTAAAAAATAATAAAGGAAAGAAAAATTAATGCAAAACTTGTGAATTTAATTATAAATTCTCTAGAAAAAAGTTCCTCTTTAAGAGAAAAGATATTAATTAACACACAAATAATTGCTGTTGATAAAAATATAGAAATTAATAAAAATGAGAAATTTAAAAGAAAGACTAATTCAAAAAATATGTAAAATAAGATTGTAAATAATTCGCCAGCAACAATGTATGAATTAAACTTTACATAATTTTGATATTTTGAATTCGAAATTTTTCCTAACTTTACTCCAAATTTTAAAAGATAATGAAGTGTAATTGAAAAAAATAATAGGTCTAATAATAGAGCTATAATGTTAAAAAAAACTGAAATAATTGAAATAAAAATTGAAGCAAATAAAAACCAGGAAGCAAAATAACTATAATTTAGAAAATTTCCCTTAGAAAAGATTCCAATAAGGTAATTTAGAAATGCAAACAAAATAAATAATAAAGGGAATAAAATAGAAGAAATTATTAAAGAATTAAGAAAGAATCCGGGATCTACAGCAGCTACAAGGAAATAAATTCTGAAATTAATTAAAATAAATAGAAAAATTTCGATTAAAAATGATATTATAGTCAAACATGTTTTAAAAAAATTTGATGCTTTTCTCTTAAATCTACTAAAATATAATCTATACAGGGAACTTAAGAGAGCAATTAAGAAGATTAATGCATTTATGAAAAAATATGAATAAGATATAATGAAAGGATCTGAAGTAAAAACAATATATGCACTAAATATAAAAGGAAAAAATAAATAAAGAATAAGGAAAAAGCTAGAAATTATAAGAAAATCTTGAACAATCGAAACATTTCTTTTGTCAAGTAATTTAATTCTAGCAAAAATTTCTAAAATAAAATATAAAACTATACAAAAAATAATTAGTTGTTCATTCCAATTTAATTGTAAAATTCTGAAACAAAATGAAGCTAAAATTATAATAGTATTAGTCATATAGAGGATTCTATTATATTTTTTATCAGAAAAGCCAGCCCTTTCTTCTAAATAAAACAGAATATTAATAAAAATGAGTGATAAAAATGCAAGAATTGCAAAATCCAAAAATAATAATAGTGAAAATATACTGGTTATTAATATTAATGAAAGGATAGAATTAATTTTTTGACGATTTTTATGTCTAATTTGTTCCTTTTTTCTCCTTTCTTCACTTGCCAGTGCTATATGGTGTGTATAATGAAAATATACATATAACTCAACTTTAAAAAAGATTATAATAAGGCATAAGATAATTAATGATATATTAAATAAGTCTAAACTAGAAAGTGGCGGCATTACTGGACTAAATAGCATATGCAAAAGAATTAATAGAATTGATATACAGAAAAAAAGTCCAATATTAGAACTAACTAATTTTTGTTTAAATTCAATTAATTCATTTAAAAACTTTTTATTTTCCTTTATTGCATTAGTAATTCTAAAACGAACATTTCTTGTAAATAGAAGCGTAATTCCATAAAAAAATACATTTAGAATAAATAAATAAAACCAGGATAGTTGAGTATAAGAAATAAACGCTAAAAATACAATTTGGATTATGTAACTAATTATAAATATGAAATTGTGTAAATTGGTAAATATTGAAGTTAAACCAACTATGTGCTTAAATCTCTTCTCTGCATCATCAAATAAATCAACTGGTTTAAAGTAAAAATAAAACCAAGTGATATTATAAATTACTATAAAAGCAATTAAAGGAAAAAGTCCAAATTTTCCAGTCTGCCATTGAGAAGTAATAAATTCAACTATTGGCGTTAAAAGAACAGCAGCAAATGTGACAAAATAAGAAATATGAATCCTGGCAACTAAATTATTTTCTATGTTCTTAAAAAATGGTTTATCCCGATATCTATCAAAACCGATATAAAAGAAAAATAATGAAAAAGTGAGGGTTAAAAGTGAAAAAGCGAGTGCAAAATGAAAATCTGATTGTCCCGTAATTTGAATCGTTATAAAATCTGTAATATAAAAAGTTAATAAAGCACAAGCTATTGGAGCAATAATTAAATAAAAACAAAACCACCAAACTTTCCAAATAAACTCTGTTGCTCTCCTAATTCTCTCTTCAGAATCATTTGATGATTTTGAACTCATATTTTTGGTAAAACACCTAATTAGAATTTAAATTCTTAAACAAAATTTACGGTTGGAGGACTCCTATTAGAATTTAATTTTTATTAGAAAATAATTATATCATTATACCAAAAATACTTTTTCTTTTCTTTACTATATTAATGATTCTGAGACCAATTTTTGTCACAGAAAATAATTAAATTTTTCAATATTTTAATAAAACTGTTTGAGGATATTTTCAAATTTATGAATTAACTTAATTTTTAAAAATTTTTGATTCTATTCCGACAAAAATTTTTATTATCTGCTAAATTTTGTAATTTTTTTTCCATTAAATTGCACTTTTATTATTCTAGATTCATATCAGTCAAGTTATTCTACCATCCAATTCTTTTCCACAATTAGGACAATATTTTCTCAATTCGCCTAAATCAATGAATTTTCCTAATTCCTTCTCTAAATTGGTGTATATGTCCGTAAACATAATATCCTCCACAGAAACCAATTTTAAATTGCCCTTTTTGAAAAGCTTCACAGGTCTTAGGTATTTAAATTTAAATATTTATTTACTCAAAATGATTATTGTTTCTATAAAGAATAGATGGTTGAAAATAAAACGGAAGACTCCAACTTTTTAATAAATTAACTCATCAATGAAAAATTGTATCATTATACTTTTAAGATGAGAAATTATAATCTTCAATCAGAAACATACGATTAAAATTAAGCGCCTAGAAAAGCTTATAAAATTTAACAAAATTAAAAATATTAGGATAAACAGAAAGATAAAACATGGAAAATAAAAATGTCTAAAAAAGCGACTACAACATGGTCAATTTGACAAGATTTGACATATTCACTATATTTTTTCCAACGAATAGAACGGGAAAAACTCAGATTGACATTATTAAAAACAGAATATAAATCAAGTAAAAATTTTAACTCCTTAATAATAGTCTCTTCTCCAACCGCACCATAATAAAATTGAACATTCTGAATGACTATTTTTTGTGCTTTATGCAGGTAAGCAACCTCTTTTCAATAAATGAATCATAAATCTATATAATAAGAATATTTTCTACAAATTCTTCTTTGAAGTTTAATTATAAAATATCTAAATAAATACTTGCTCGTATTAATCAAATCAATTTTTTTTTTTATGTGTTCGTTTTATTAAAATTAAATTCTACAAGTAAACTTATAAATTTACTTAGTTGATAATAATTTTTGCGAATAATTATTTAATCCTTTAGGAGACATTCTTATTCTCCATACGAAAAAAAAATTTACAATTTTTGTATAGTTTTAAAAAAACCTTTTAAGAGGGTTAAACAAAGCGTTTATTTGGCTTTTTAAGTTATTACTCATTTTACTATTAGACTGAGAAGTTCTTTTATTTAGTGTAAGTTTATTTGTCAAATATAAAGCTGGTAGAGGTTAACTTTTATGAATTTAGAGAGAAAGATGTACAAAAGTTATAAAACTTGGCTCCTTCACCATCTTTACAAAAATAAATTCTTGATATTGTTTGTTATAATAGGTATTATAATTGTTACTTTTACAAGAACTCTCATACCAATAATTATTGGCGAAATTGTAGATGACGCCCTAATTGCTCTTGATTCCGATAAATTAATAACACTCCTTATTATTGGGTTAGCAATTTATCTCATCCGTAATGCTATGGATTATGTAACGATGATGACCGGCCATTATCTTGGCTTGAAAACCGAGCAAAATATGAGGCAAGAGTTTTTTGAGACTATCCAGCATAAACCTTTAAGATATCACGATAACGCTAAAGCTGGGGATTTGCAAGCCCTAGCAACCAATGATGTGCGTATCATCAATACGATGATTTCCCACGGAAGCTTTTTTTTCTATCCATTCTTTCAAGTGGCAATAACTTTGCTCCTCCTTATTACTACGCTTGATATAAGATTAGCTTTAGCATGTATTCCTTTTGTTTTTTTTTATATTTACTTTATTTTGACTTATCGCAGAAAAATTGCACCGTTTGCTGCTAAAAGGTTAAGAAAACATTCAAATTTAGCAGTAGTATTACAAGATAGTATAACAGGTGCTTCTGTAGTCAGATCTTTTGCTGCGGAAGGTTTAGAACGAAAAAGATTTACGAAAGCAGTAAACGCTTTTAGAGATAACTCCATCGGAGAATATATAGTGCAAGCAAAATATTTTCCTATGTTAGTTCTATACATAACCATCGGAATTTCACTTATTTTTAGCCTGGTATTTGTATTCCAGAATTCATTAACCATTGGAGAATTAGTCGCTACGAATCTACTTTTGATAACTCTTGTAGATCCAACTAACCTTATTTGGTGGGCTACTAATGATATGATGAGTGGGTTTGCGGCTTGTTCGCGCTTGTTCATAGCGTTATCCAATGAGGATAACGAGGATCAACGAATTAAGAACCAATCGTGGCCGAAGGAGTTCAAAGGAAAAATAGAATTTAGAGATGTAACTTTTGCATATGAAAATGGAGATAAAAATCGATCCCCTGTTCTGAAAAATCTCAATTTCTCTATCGAACCGAACCAAAAAGTTGCTCTTGTTGGTCCCACAGGATGTGGCAAAACAACGATCGCAAAATTACTGCTCCTCCTTTATGAACCCCAACAAGGGACTATTTTGTTGGATGGAAAAAACATTCAGGATTATCCCCTTGAAGAACTAAGAAGAAAGATTGGCTATATAGAGCAAGACATCTACTTGTTCTCTCAAACTATATTTGAAAATATCGCTTTTGGAAACCAAAATGCTAGTCACGACGAAATAATTAACATAGCAAAACTTGCTCAAGTTGATGATTTTGTGCAAAATTTCTCGGATGGATACAATACTGTTGTAGGTGAGAGAGGTACGCGGCTTTCAGGAGGAGAGAAACAGCGGGTGGCTATTGCTCGAGCTTTTTTAACTAATCCTGCCATGTTAATACTTGACGATTCTGTTTCTGCAATTGATAGTGAAACGGAGGAGAAGATTGGGCGAGCGATGGAAAATATAATAAAGAAAAGAACTACTCTAATAATAACTCATCGCCTTCATACCATACGAACATCTGATAAAATTTTAGTTCTCAAGCACGGAAGAATTGTAGCGGAAGGAAATCAATACGAATTATTTCAATCATCTGAAGATTATAGGCGAATTTTTGGGAAACGAGTGTCTTTATCAGATTTTAAAACGAATAACATTTAAAGAGGTATCATTATGGGGCTCTATGTAGGAATGATGAACGAGGAACAAAAACGAGAATATTCCGACCGTGAACTACTGGTCAGGTATATTAGGAGAGTTGCACCGTTTAGGAAAAGTCTAGTTCTAATCTCATTGTTAATCTTTATTACTACGATAGCTGAAACTGTAAATCCTCTTTTAATTGGAATTGCAATTGACGAACTTTCTAGTATTAACCATAATCCTCTAATTATATTGGGAGTAGGGGGGCTATACTTTATTCTTTCTATTCTACTTTGGATAATGTTTTTCTTACGGCGTAAAGAAATAGGAAAGTTTGTTCCTTTTTTTTTGGAAAAGCTCCGAATGGATATTTTTGATAAATTACAAGAGCAAAGCATGAGCTTTTTTGATAAGCATCTGAGCGGTAAACTAAATACCAGAGTTTCTAACGATGCTTTAGATTTTGGGAATACTACGCTCCTATTAGCGGATACTTTCGGTAACTTTCTTATAAGTGTATTGACCTTTGGAATGCTTCTATGGCTAAATCTGACATTAGCTCTCATAACATTGATAGCTATTCCTTTCATCTTTTTATTAGTTCTATCGCTAAGGCGGTTAGTTAAAATTGTTAGTAGAGCTTACAGAAAAGCAATAGGAAATGTAAGTGCTGCTATGGTTGAATCAATAGAGGGTATACATGTATGTAAAAGCTATGGACAGGAATCTACGGTTTCGAGGCAATTTCAAGAAACTAATAAGAAATATTTTAAAGCAGGCTTTAGAATAACCTCCATAACTCATATGTGGAGACCTCTGCTGGAAACAATTGCTTCTATTTCGCTCATTGTCATCATTTTTTTTGGAGGTCAATTTGTCTTTCAAGGTATAACTAATCCTGGAACAATTTTTATGTTTGTTCTTTATCTTCAAAAATTTTTCCGCCCTATAATGGTCCTCTCCGTATTTTTCCCTCAACTTAGCTCAGGAATGGCTGCATATGAGCGAATACTAGATATCCTTGATTCTAAGCCAAATATAAGACAAAATCCAAACGCAATTGATATCGATACTTTGGAAGGAGAAATTATTTTCAAAGATATCGACTTCTGCTATAGAGAAGGTGAATGGGTATTCAAAGGATTAAATCTGCACATAAAAAAGGGAGAAAAAATAGCTATTGTGGGCCACACTGGAGCTGGGAAAACTTCATTGGTATCACTTTTAGCTCGATATTATGAGTTTCAAGGGGGATCAATTGAAATTGATGGAATTGATATTAGGGACATGTCTTTAAATTCTTATAGAAGAAATCTAGGCAATGTACAGCAAGAAGTTTTTTTGTTTTCAGGTACTATAGAAGAAAATATTCGATATGGCAGACAAGAAGCGTCAGAAGAAGACCTCTGGAACGCAATTAATACTGTGCACCTCGAAGAACTGATCGAATACCTACCGGAAGGGTTGCAAACACAGATCGGTGAGAGGGGAAAAGGACTGTCGGCAGGTCAACAGCAACTAGTTAGTTTTGCTCGAGCAATATTGACTGATCCGCGGATTCTAATTCTTGACGAAGCCACATCGAGCGTTGATGCGTATACTGAAGCAATTATTCAAGAAGCTCTTGAAGTTCTATTAGCAAATCGTACTTCAATTGTTATTGCACATAGGCTCTCAACTATCGTGAATGCTGATCGCATAATTGTGATGGATAACGGGCAAATCGTTGAAGAGGGGGACCATCGTTCTTTGCTCGCACAAAGAGGAAAATACGCTAATTTGTATAAACAATATTTTGAGTATCAAAGTCTAGATTGGGAGCCAAATCATGGGTCTCTTAAAATTTAATGATTTAAAATTAATTGGGTATTTTATAAAGAAATCTGTGTAGTGAGTAAATCTTCATTTTTTGATGAAGCTCCAATGTAAATAGTATATACGATACTCTCGCCTTCCCATATTCTATTATCAGGATTATACCATGCAAAATCTTTTTTCCTCACATCAATGGATACAGTTTTTGTTTCTTTAGGTTTTAAGGCAACTCTCTTAAGTCCACGTAACAGTTTTAGGGGGCGATCAACGCTAGAGGGGTAGTTAATGTAAAGAATGAGGAAGAAAAAAGAAAAGATATTGAAGATTTTTTAGAGCGTGAAAAAAAATTTAATATCGAGAATTACAATAGAAAAGTTATAAGAATTTATAAATTCGTATTAGATAATCATATTTACACAGGTCAAGCAAAATCTATTTATTATAACAAGAAAATGGGTTATAGGTTTACATTCCCTCAAGTATTTGGTGTTTGTCCAATATTCATTCCAAACACATTTAATACGATCATAGAGGGTTGGAATCTAGGATTAAATTATAAATTACTTTATAGAACAAATGATTATTGCTCCTTTTTAGTAGGAAATAAGTGTTCAATTCATGAGATAAAGCCTACATATTGTAAAATATTTCCGTATGATCACAATGGCGAACTAAAAGTTGATGATAATAAAATAAGAGTATGTGGTGGGTTAAAACCGCACAATAATTTAGAGAGATCAAAACAATTTAGCGCAGAGATTTGAAATGAATTTAGTAAATTTTTTCAAGTTTTATTGCTATGTAGGTGTATTATATGATAAAGAATATAATAGAACAATTATACATAATATTAACGACAAAGTATTAAGCAGTAAAGCGAGATCCTGTAATAGAAGTTGAAAATCTATCGTTTAGGCACGAAAACAAAATGGTTTTAAAGAATATAAATTTAATCGTGAATAAAGGGGATTTTATTGGGATAATTGGACCAAACGGGTCTGGAAAGGCCACACTCGCATTGCTCTTAGTTGGGTTATTAAAGTTAAAAAAGGGAAATAAAAGAATAGATGGGATTAATATAAAAAAAGGTGTTAAGAAAATCAGAAAAAAAATCGGGTTTATCTTCCAAAATCCAGACGTTCAATTATTTTGCGATTCTGTTGAGTCCGAATTTACGGATGGATTTAAGAGAAATAATCCAGAGTTAATAGAAGATGTGTTAAAATTCATGGATCTTAAGAGATATCAAAAAAATCACCCACATACTCTTAGTCGGGGAGAAAGACAAAGAATTGCGATTGCATCTATTTTAACATTAACACCTGAGGTTTTAATATTAGACGAGCCAACGAGCGGACAGGATTGGATACATGTAAAAAATTTAATGAAATTAATTTCAGACCTACACTCATACGGGAAAACAATTATAATAATTACTCATAACATGAAAATTATTGCTGAATATTGTAATAAAATTGTTATTTTAAAAGATGGACTTAAACATTATGAAGGAGATGTAAGAAAAGCGTTCTCTAATCTTCATCTTTTAAAGGAAGCTGACTTAAATCCACCTTTAATATCTGAAATAAGTTTAAAATGTGGGATCAAACCACCCTTGCTAAATTTGAAAGAATTTCATTTAATAAAAAAGGAAAATTAGAAATTTTTTTAATTGTTTTAAAAGTTATTTTTCACTAAATATTTTTTTATAAGATTTTTTCACAAAATAAGCCTCTCATATAAATTCAGGATAATTATAGAAATAATTAAAATAACGAATACTATATTAAT
>JAHLWE010000383.1 GCA_019058135.1 Promethearchaeota archaeon
ACTGGAAGCTCAATATAATTAACTGAACCAAAATAAGGTATTCCTATTATAATAATAAATATAAGACCGGCGGCTTCTATTAAAGTAAATAAAATATTTGTCCATGTTGAGCTTTTTATACCCGCAAAGTTTATCATACCGAGAATTCCAACTAAAATTATTGCAAATAGAACGATTAGAAATGTAGAATCTATGCTGAGCAGCGCAGCTAAATATTTCGCAAAGCCTAGTGCAACCGTCGCACTAGAGAAAAGGCCTGAAAAAATTATAATCCATCCTAAAATGAATGATAATCCGCGTTTGTTGAAGGCTTTCTCCGCATATACAAATTCAGCAGCACTTTTTGGGTACATGGCTGAAAGTTCGGCATAAGATAAGCCAGTTAAAGCTCCAGTAATTGCAGCTAAAACGAAAGAAAGCCAAGATAAATTTCCAGTTTTACCTACTACTTCACCTATTAGGGCATAAATACCTGCTCCTAATATATTTCCAACTCCATACATGGTAACAGCGAATAATGAAACCCTTCGCTTTAATTGGGGCGTTTCGCTTTCTTTTTCCATCATTGTAATTGCTCCTCTGAATATATTATTTTGTATTTAAGAGTATAAAAATTATTAGAATGAAAAAGTTTTAAGTATAATCATTTAAAATTAATTGTTTTCAAAATTGTTTATAAAATTTTAATATAGGAAATAAATTTAAATTGAATTGATTAATATTTTCTTAGATTTACTGAGAAAAAAAAAGCTGAAAATTAAGATATTATATTATGAAAGAGACCGGAATAATATTTAACATCAAAAAATTCGCGATTCATGATGGTCCCGGTATTCGAACTACAATTTTTCTAAAAGGGTGTCCATTTCGTTGCTGGTGGTGTCATAACCCTGAAGGTCTTAGATTAGAACCTCAAAAAATAACTATTGAAAACAAGAATGAAAAAGAAAAACTTGCATCCTGGGAAACTCAAGAGATAATCGGACGGGAAATGTCTGTAAATGAGATAATGGAAGAAATTAAAAAAGATATTATTTTTTATGAGGAATCAAATGGAGGAGTCACATTTTCTGGGGGAGAACCTTTAATGCAACTTGAATTTTTGTATTCATTATTACATGAATGCAAAAAGCAGCACATCCATACCGCCTTGGATACTTCTGGATATTCATCTTTAGAAGATCTAAAGAAAATTAATAATTTTGTTGACTTATATCTATATGATTTGAAAATCATGGAAGATCAAAACCATATTAAATATACAGGAGTGTCCAACAAACAGATTATTAAAAATTTAAAGTATTTATCACAAAATGGTAAGCAAACATTGATTAGGATTCCTATAATTCCAGAAATTACTGATACAGCAATAAATATTACACAACTTGGAGAATTTATCTCCTCTTTAAATAACGTTAAAAGAGTAAATCTTTTACCTTATCATCGAATCGGGAAAAATAAGTACGATAAATTGAAGATGGAATACAAAATGAGAGACATACAATCTCCAACGAATGAAAAAATGGAGGAAATAAAAAATGATTTTGAAAATTTTGGTTTTCAAGTGAAAATAGGTGGATAAATTATGAATGAAAGAATAATAAAACTACGTGAGCAGAGTCGTAAGGCAATACCAAGTTTTTCCCCCGAGAGAGCGTTATTAATTACAGATTTTTATAAAAGTGGTGCAGCACATAAACTTTCTGCTCCAGTTGCAAGAGCTCTTGCTTTCAAATATATTTTGGAACATAAAAAAATCTGTATTAACGATGGTGAGCTTATTGTAGGAGAAAGAGGTCCCGAACCAAAAGCTACACCAACATATCCGGAAGTATGTTGTCATAGTCTTAAAGACCTTGATATTCTCAACTCTCGAGAAAAGATTTCTTTTATAGTAAGTGATGAGACAAAACAATTAACTAAGGATATTATTATCCCGTTTTGGAAAGGGCGTTCAATTAGAGATAAAATTTTTGAAAAATTAAATTCAGAATGGATAGAAGCATATGAAGCAGGAGTTTTTACTGAATTTATGGAACAAAGAGCACCTGGTCACACAGTGGGCGATAAAAAAATCTTTACGAAAGGATTTCTGGATTTAAAAAAGGAAATTAAAGAAAGTATTGAAAATTTAGATTTTTATAATGATACCGATGCTTTCAATAAAAGAGAAGAATTAAAAGCAATGGATATTTGTGCAGATGCGTTAATAATCTTTGCTAAACTCCATTCTGAAAAAGCAAAAGATTTAGCAAGAGATGAAGAAAATGTCAAGAGAAAGCATGAATTAGAAAAAATGGCAGAGATTTGCGAGTATGTTCCGGCACATGCACCTAGAACTATGTGGGAGGCACTGCAACATTATTGGTTTATTCATCTTGGGGTGATCACAGAATATAACACATGGGATTCCTTTAATCCAGGCCATCTTGATCAACATTTATATCCCTTCTATAAGAAGGATCGAGAGAATGGAACAATCACATATGAAGATGCAAAAGAATTATTAGAAGCTTTCTGGGTCAAATTTAATAACCAACCTGCTCCTCCAAAAGTGGGGGTTACAGCTGAGGAAAGTAATACTTATACGGATTTTTGCAATATAAACTTGGGGGGCTTAAAAGAAGATGGAACAAATGCTGTTAATGAACTCTCATATATGATTCTTGATGTTATAGAGGAGATGAGAATTGTTCAACCAAGTTCCAATGTGCAAATCAGCAAAAAAACACCGAATGAATTTTTAAAGCGGGCTCTTCAAATCGTCAAAACAGGATTCGGACAACCATCTATATTTAATATTGATGCTATTATTCAAGAATTAACTAGACAAGGGAAATCAATTATTGATGCTCGAACTGGTGGTGCCAGCGGTTGTGTTGAAGCAGGTGCTTTTGGAAAGGAGGCTTATATTCTTACGGGTTATTTCAATCTCGTAAAAATATTAGAAATTACATTGAATAATGGTATTGATCCAATAACTGGTAAAGAGATCGGGTTGAAAACTGGTGATCCAACAAAATTTCAAATTTTTAAGGAAGTCTTTGAAGCATTTTCAAAACAAGTAAATTATTTTGTTGATATTAAAATTAAAGGAAATAATATTATCGAGCAGCTATGGGCTCAAACACTGCCAGCACCTTTTATGTCCTTATTAATAGATGATTGTATCTTAAAAGGAAAAGATTATAATAATGGTGGAGCCAGATATAATACATCCTATATTCAAGGCGTTGGTTTGGGTAGTATAACTGATTCTTTAGTTTCAATTAAATATAATGTATTTGATAAGAAACGGATAAATATGCAGCAAATGTTAGGGATTTTAAAAGATAATTTCAAGAATTCGGAAACCTTACGACAACTATTTATAACTGATACACCGAAATATGGAAACGATGATGATTATGCAGATGAGATTACGCAACAAATTTTTGAATTATATTATAAAGCAATTGATGGACGACCTAACACTAAAGGCGGTCATCATCGCGTGAATCTTCTTCCAACAACGGTACATATTTACTTTGGTAGCGTAATCGGGGCAACTCCTGATGGTCGAAAGGCATATACTCCATTATCCGAAGGAATTTCACCTGTTCAAGGGGCAGATACCCATGGTCCTACAGCCGTTATAAAATCCGCAGCAAAGATTGATCATCTTCGAACTGGAGGCACATTACTAAATCAAAAATTTACACCTAAATTATTAGCTGACGATATCGGTATTGAAAAACTGGCGCATTTAATCAGGGCTTATTTTAAAATGGATGGGCATCACGTTCAATTTAATGTAGTCTCAGCAGAGACTTTACGCGAAGCTCAAAAAAATCCAGAAAAATATAGAAATTTGATAGTGCGAGTTGCCGGCTATAGTGATTATTATGTTAATCTTGGTGTTGATTTACAAAATGAAATCATTGAAAGAACAGAACATTGCGCTTATTAAAAGTTAGATTTAAAACTTGGAGATAATTAATTGATTTTTTTAGAAATATACAATTATTTAAACCGAATTAATATTCTAAATTAAAATATTAAATTTTTTATGTCTAAAAAAGTAGTAATTTTAATTTCTGCATATAATGAATCCACCAAAAATACCTCAAGCAAGATATGCAAAATGTGGTAAATCTATTTATCCAAAACTTTAGTTATTCACTCATCATATGGTAAAATATTAAATAATAAATGGTTTTTATTACTCATGTTTGATCTCCTCAAATTCATCATACTTTCTATATTGCAAGGTCTGACAGAGTGGTTACCTATATCTAGCTCTGGACAGGTTATGATCTTTTCAATCAATGTTTTTGGAATACCTCCAGATCAAGCATTCAGTTTGGCCATATGGCTTCATTTAGGAACAACAATTGCAGTTCTTTTGAAATTTAGGACTGATTATTTAAAAATAATTCAATCTTTTTTGTCCAATGTAATTGAAGTAGAGGATATTGATATTAAAAAAAGAAATTGGGTGATCTTTGCAACCATTGGAAC